>DATACM010000238.1:0-3572 GCA_036259055.1 Acidimicrobiales bacterium
ACCCTTGTTCGCCGTAGGCGTTCAGCTGCTGTTCAAGGTCGTCCTCGGACGTGGTCACCACTCGGACGACCTTGAACTCGAAGACGCTCACCTCGGCCGACGCTATACCGCCTTGCGCAAACCATAGACGTCGTCTTTGCCATGCCCCAGCCCTGCTAGTGCTCACTTGTCCCCGCTCAGTGGTGCCGCGGCCAAGGGCGGGCTGGCGTTACAACCCGCCCCCCGGAACCGGTCCCGGGTGCCCAGCCCTCCGGCCGCGACCTAATTGGTGTACCCGGGCGCTAAGAAGCGCTCACCGGCGTCGCCGGAGCGACCGCGTCCGGCGCAGGCACGGCCGAAGTTGAACGAGAGCGTGGTCGAAGCGACTCTCCCTCATCATCTCCCCGTGGTCGAGCCAAGCGCGACCTACTTCGGAGTCACACTCGCTACAGGCTCCCGGCTCGGCGCCTTTTCCACGCCACTTGCTCCTGGTACGCCAGCGAGGTCGTGTGTTCACCCCCGCGGACTTCCGTGCGGCTTAGGACCTCAGGGCTTACCTGGGCCGCTGATGTGGTGCAGCCGTGGTGCAAACCCCGTCTCGCCGGGATCATTCATCGAGGGCACCTTTTGCGGTGGGCGATGAGGGTCTCGATCCCCCGACCTCTGCCGTGTGAAGGCAGCGCTCTTCCGCTGAGCTAATCGCCCTGGTGGGACTCCCACGATAGTGCCGGCTCGGGCACTCGACTGCGGTGGCGACGGGGTGACGCCGGCGTGGTGGCGGGGCGGGCCTCGCCCATCACCAGCCGCGCGCCGGACACGACGGCGCCCAGATGAGCTCCGCAGATGGCCGTCCAGGGGTCGCCCTCGGGGACCGACACCTCGACCTTGGCGGTGCGGGCCCGGCCGCCGAGGCGGGCGGCGGCGGCCACCGGACCGTCGGCCCGGCGCTGCAGCATGCGGGTGGGCGCCAGGGTCGGCAAAGGCGGCCCCATCGGTGTGCCCCGCACCACGATGCCCCGCTCCTGCCAGCGCAGCACCCGGGCGGCGCCCTCGCCCGACCACTCCAGTGTGCCGAGCTCCTTGGGGAAGCCCCAGTTCGCCCGACCGCCCAGCCGCGACTCGGAGGTCGTCACCACCATGGTGGTGACGCACATCCCGAGCCGTGCCCCGAGGCGCGCGGGCTCGCTCAACGCCAGCTCCAGGTACGGGCCCACCGGCGACTCGTCGTAGCGAGCAGCGACCAGCAGGCCGGGGCCCGGCACGCGGTGGAGCTCGGCGGGAAGCGACAGGCCCTGCGGCCGACCGCGCACCAGCGCCACCACGAGCTCACCGGCCAGCGACCACGGGCCCGGCGGCGCGTCCACCCCATCACCGTACGACACCCCGGGCACGGCCGGCCCCTCGCCGCGGGCGCCGCCTTTACCAGACCGGCTCGTCCCCCGCAAGACGACCTGCGTGGTTCAATCCCGCCATGCGCGTCGCCATCGTGGCCCCGCCGTGGGCACCGATCCCGCCCGATCTCTACGGCGGCATCGAGCAGGCGGTCGACACCCTGGCCCGCGGGATCCACCGCGCCGGCCACGAGGTGATGCTCTTCACCACCGGCGACTCGACCTGCCCGGTGCCCCGCCGGTGGCTGCTCGCCGCCGCCGAGGGCCAGCGCATCGGTTCGGCGGTGCCCGAGGTGCGCCACGTCATGGCCGCCTACGACGTGGCGTGCGAGTACGACATCGTCCACGACCACACGGTCGTCGGCCCTCTGTACTCCGAGCGCTATCCCGAGCTGCACGTGGTCACGACGGTGCACGGCCCCCTCGACGAGGACCTGATCGACCTGTACCGCCGACTCGGCACCCGAGTGCCGATCATCGGGATCTCCGAGGCCCAGCGCCGCCCGGCGCCCCACATCCCGATCGCCCAGGTGATCCACCACGGCGTCGATCCCGAAGCGTTCGCCGTCGGCCCCGGCGGCGACTACTGCCTGTTCCTCGGGCGCATGGCCCCCGAGAAGGGGCCCCACCGGGCGATCGCCGCCGCCCGGAAGGCGGGCGTCCCGCTGATCCTGGCCGGGAAGCTTCGGGAGCCGAAGGAGCACATGTTCTTCGAGAAGGAGGTCGCCCCCCTGCTGGGCGAGGACGTCGAGTACGTGGGCGAGGTCAGCCAGGCCGAGAAGGAGCGACTCCTGGGCGGCGCCCGGGCGACGCTGTTCCCCATCCGCTGGAACGAGCCCTTCGGTCTGGTGATGCTCGAGTCGCTGGCCTGCGGCACGCCGGTCCTGGCCTTCCCGGAGGGGGCGGTGCCCGAGGTCGTCGAGCACGGCCGCACCGGCGCCATCTGCCGGGACGAGAGCGAGATGGCCGAGGCCATCGCCTCGGCCGGCGAGTTCGACCGGTCCGCCTGCCGGGCGGCGGTGGAGGGCTACTTCTCCATGGACCGGGTCGTCAACGACCACCTCGAGCTGTTCGAGCAGCTCCTCGCCGCCTGACGCCGGCGGCGCCCGTCAGTCGAACCCCCAAGAAACCGGCCGTAAGCCCGCTCACCCTTCATCGTCCCCTCGGTCGCCGCTCCGGGCGGGGGCGGCGGGGGGCGACTCCCGCACCGGCAGGACCCCGTCGGCCCTGAGCCTGGTCATGATGCGGGCCCGCATCTCGCGGGCGACCCGCGCCCGTTGGTCGGGGTCGGTCTTGGCCGCCACCCGAAGGGTGACGCCGTCGGTGCCCACCGCCTCCACGCCCAGCACCTCGGGCGGCTCGACGAAGGCGTCGGACCACGCCGGGTCGCCCTTGAGCTCCACCGTCTCGGCCTCCATGGCGGCGGTGACGGCGGCGATGTCGGCGTCCTCGGGCACGACGATGTCGACGAGGGCCTTCGACCAGTCCTTGGCCGAGTTCCCCACCTTGCGGATCTCGCCGTTGGGCACGAACCAGACGGTGCCGTCGGCGCCCCGCATGCGCGTGATGCGCAGGTTGACCTCCTCGACGGTGCCGGTGGTGTCCGAGACGGTGATGACGTCACCGACCCCGAACTGGTCCTCGGCGAGGATGAAGAACCCGGAGAGGAAGTCCCTGACCAGGCTCTGGGCGCCGAACCCCAGGGCCACGCCGACGATGCTGGCCCCGGCCAGCAGCGGCCCCAGGTTGACGCCGACCTTGTCGAGCACCAGCAGGACGGCGATGGTCCATACCACGATGCGGACGACGCTCGCCACGACGCCCGCCAGGGTTCGCGCCCGGGCCGCGGTGCGGGCGCTGGCACCGGCGAGCGTGGAGCGGGCGACGAGCGACTCGACCGACCGGCGGGACAGCCGGGACGCCAGGCGGGCCACCACCACCGCGCCCACCAGGATGAGCAGGATGGCCAGCGGCCACTCGAGCACGAACTCGATGGTGCGCGCGGTGAAGTCGGAGCCGCCGAGCTTGCGGACCAGGTCGTAGACGTAGCCGTGGTCTTCGGACATGGCCCCTCAGCCTCGCGCCGGGCGGCGGGCTACGCCGGCGAGCCGCGGAACTCGTCGCTCGCCCGGAAGGTCGCGGCCAGGATCAGCACCAGCCCGATGGTCGCCGTCTCCGCCGGCAGTTCGAACGAGCTCCAGC
>DATACM010000239.1:0-8808 GCA_036259055.1 Acidimicrobiales bacterium
GCAAGACCGAGGTCGCGGTGCGGGCGGCGGTCAAGGCCGCCCAGGACGGCAAGCAGACCGCCGTACTCGTCCCCACCACGCTGCTGGCCTCCCAGCACGTCCAGACCTTCGCCGACCGGCTCGCCCCCTACCCGGTGCGGGTCGAAGTGCTGTCCCGCTTCCTGACCCCGGGGCAGGCGAAGCGCGTGGTCGACGGGCTCGCCGACGGCTCCGTCGACGTCGTCATCGGCACCCATCGCCTGCTGTCAGCCGACGTCCGCTTCAAAGACCTGGGGCTTCTCGTCATAGACGAGGAACAGCGCTTCGGCGTCACCCACAAGGAGGCCATCAAGCGCCTGCGCACCAACGTCGACGTCCTCACCCTCACCGCCACGCCCATCCCGCGGACCCTGGAGATGAGCCTCACCGGCATCCGCGACCTGACGATCCTCAACACCGCCCCTCCCGAGCGCCAGCCGATCCTCACCTATGTGGGCGAGTACGACGAGCGGCCGGTGGCCGAGGCGGTGCGCCGGGAGCTCCTGCGCGAGGGACAGGTCTTCTTCGTGCACAACCGGGTGGCCGACATCGACCGGGTGGCCGCCCGCCTGCACGAGCTCGTCCCCGAGGCCCGCATCGCCGTCGCCCACGGCCAGATGGACGAGGGCCACCTCGAGCGGGTCGTGCTCGACTTCTGGGAGGGCGACTACGACGCGCTGGTCTGCACCACGATCATCGAGTCGGGCATCGACATGCCCACCGTGAACACCCTCGTCGTCGACCGGGCCGACGCCATGGGCCTGGGCCAGCTCCATCAGCTCCGGGGCCGGGTGGGACGGGCCGGGCAGCGGGCCTACGCCTACCTCTTCTTCCCTCCCGAGCGGAAGCTCACCGAGGAGGCCTACGAGCGGCTCAAGACCATCGGCGAGCACACCGAGCTGGGCTCGGGGTTCAAGATCGCCATGCGCGACCTGGAGATCAGGGGAGCGGGCAACCTGCTGGGCGCCACCCAGTCCGGCCACATCGCCGCCGTCGGCTACGACCTCTACGTGCAGATGGTGGCGGAGGCGGTGGCCGAGGTGAAGGGCGAGGAGCTGCGGCCGCCGGCCGAGATCAAGCTCGACCTCCCCGTCGACGCCAACCTGCCCACCGACTACGTGGCCCGCGAGGAGCAGCGCCTCGAGGCCTACCGGCGGCTGGCGGTCGTGACCACCCAGGCCGAGGTCGACGACATCGCCGCCGAGTGGCTCGACCGCTACGGGCCCCCGCCACCGCCGGCTCAGGCCCTCCTCGGCGTCGCCCGCCTGCGGGCCGAGTGCGCCCGCACCGGCGTGCGCGAGGTGACGGTGGCGCGCGACACCATCCGCCTCGCCCCGCTCGAGCTGCGCGCCAGCCAGCGCATCCGCCTCCAGCGCATCTCCCGCGACGCGGTCTACAAGGAGGACCTGTCCCAGCTCGTCGTGCCCCTCCGCCGGGGAGCCGATCCTCTCGAGGCGGTCACCGTCCTGTTGGGGGAGCTGCTGCCGGCGGAGGCACCGGCGTCGGTAGCATCGGCAGCACGATGAGATCTTCCCGGTCGTCCCTGCTCGCCATCGTTGCCGGAGCGACGGCCTTCGCCGTCGTCGCCGCCGGGTGTGGGTCGGTGAGCTCCTACGCCGCCACCGTCGACGGCAGCCGCATCTCCAAGGCCGAGCTGGAGGAGGAGCTGCGCGACATCGCCGCCAACGACAAGTACCTCAAGTACATCGAGTCGCAGGTCCAGGTCCGGAGCAGCGGCGTGTTCGACGCCGCCTTCACCGCCCAGGTCCTCACCCGCCAGATCGTGTACGAGCTGGTGCGCCAGGACCTGGAACGCCGCAAGATCACCCTCACCAAGGCCGACCTCGACGCCGGCCGGACGTCGGCGGCCGAGCGGGTGGGGGGCGAGGACATCCTCAACGGCTTCGACCCCGAGTACCAGGAGACGCTCGTCCGCCGGGCCGCCGAGGTCACCGTTCTGTCGTTCGCCCTCCTCGAGCAGGGCCCGCCCGACGAGGCGGCCAAGGCGTACTACGACTCCCACCCGGACGAGTTCGCCCACGCGTGCGTCAACCACATCCTGGTCCCCACCAGGGAGGAGGCCGACCAGGTGAAGGGACGGCTCGACGCCGGGGAGCCCTTCGCCGAGGTGGCCAAGGCCGTCTCCAAGGACTCCGGGAGCGCACCCCAGGGCGGGGAGCTCGGGTGCTTCACCCGGGACAACCAGCTCGTAGCCGAGTTCGCCCAGGCCATGTTCAGCCAGCCCGTGGGCCAGGTCGGGCCTCCGGTCCAGTCGCAGTTCGGGTTCCACCTCATCCTCGTGAAGTCGCGTGACGTGCCCCCCTACGACCAGGTCGCCTCCCAGGCCCGCGACAAGGCCATCGGCGCCGGCCAGGAGAAGCTGGCCAACTGGTTCAACGGCGTCATCGAGAAGGCCAAGGTCAACGTGAACCCCGAGTACGGGCGGTTCGAGAAGAAGGGGGGCGACTCCCAGGTCGTGCCGCCGCAGGCGCCCACCACCGCGCCGGCGGCGCCTGTTGTCGGAGACCAGCAGCAGCCGCCGCCTCATCAGCATCAGGAGCCGGCGCCGGTCGCCCCCGCTCCCGGGCCCTAGCGTCCCCGCCGCGGTGCCGCGGGTCGTCGTCGCCGGCCTCGGGCCCGCCGGACCGGACCTCTTCACCGCTGCCACCACCGCCGCCCTCGAACGGGTCCCTCGGCGGTGGCTGCGCACCGCCCGCCACCCGTCAGCGGCGGCGGTCCGTGGGGCGGGCACGTTCGACCACCTCTACGAGTCGGCAGCGAGCCTCGACGAGGTCTATGCCGGCATCGTCGACGCGCTGGTCGAGGACGCCGGCGTGCACGGCGAGGTGCTCTACCTCGTGCCCGGCTCGCCGCTGGTGGCCGAGCGGACCGTCGAGCTGCTGCTGGCCGACGACCGGGTGGACGTCGAGCTGCTCCCGGGCCTTTCCTTCCTGGACCTGGCCTGGGCGCGCCTGGCCCTCGACCCGGTGGCGGTCGGCGTGCGGCTGGTGGACGGTCACCGGTTCGAGGTCGAGGCGGCCGGCGAGCGGGGGCCGCTGCTCGTGGCCCAGTGCGACTCGAGGGCGGTGCTGTCGGAGGTCAAGCTGGCGGGCGACGACGTCGATGGCCGGTCCCCTTCCCATGCCGTCGTCCTGCACCACCTGGGCCTGCCCGACGAGTCGGTCCGAACCGTCCCCTGGGCCCAGGTCGACCGCGAGGTCGAGCCCGACCACCTGACCTCGCTCTACCTGCCGGCGATGGCGGCACCGGTCGCCCGGGAGGTGGCCCGCTTCGGCGAGCTGGTCCGCACCCTCCGCCAGCGTTGCCCGTGGGACCGGGAGCAGACCCACCAGACGCTCACCCGGCACCTCCTGGAGGAGACCTACGAGGTGCTGGAGGCGATCGAGGACCTCGACCGGCCCGGCTCCGACGGTCTCGCCCACTTGGAGGAGGAGCTGGGCGATCTGCTGTTCCAGGTCGTGTTCCACGCCACCCTGGGCGCCGAGGCGGGCGCCTTCACCCTCGCCGATGTCGCCCGCACCGTCCACGACAAGCTGGTCGGCCGCCACCCGCACGTGTTCGGCACGGTCGAGGCGGAGACGGCGGGCCAGGTCGTGCGCAACTGGGAGCAGCTGAAGAAGGCGGAGAAGGGCCACACCAGCCTCATGGACGGCATCGCCGGCGACCTGCCGTCGCTGCTCTACGCCCACAAGGTGCAGCGCAAGGCGGCGTCGGTCGGCCTCGAGCCGCCCGAGCGGGCGGAGGAGGACCTGGCTCGGGTGCGGGCGACGCCGGGCCACCAGGAGGTCGGGCAGCTGTTGTTCTCGGTGGTCGACCTGGCCCGCCGGGCGGGCGTCGACCCCGAGGCGTCGTTGCGGGGGGTCAGTGGGGCGTTCCGCCGCCGGTTCCAGGCAGTCGAGCGCCTGGCCGCCGACAAGGGCCTGGACCTGGCGTCGCTCGGGCCCGACGAGGTGCGCGCCCTGTGGGAGGCGGCCGCCCCCTGACCCCCGAATCGGCGGTGGATTGTGTCGTTCCAGCGACAGAAACCACCGCCAGTTCGGAAAGGGTGGGAAGATTCGAGGCGTGGACGGAGGACCGCTGCAGGGGCTGACCGTCGGCATCACCGCCGAGCGACGGGCGGCCGAGCAGGCCGACCTCTTCCACCGCCGCGGCGCCGCCACCCTCCACGGGCCGACGCTGCGGATCGAGCCGGCCCCCGACGACGAGGCGCTGCGAGCGGCGACGTTCCAGGTGGTCGAGCAGCCGCCCGACTACCTCTTGGCCTCGACCGGCTTCGGGATGCGCACCTGGTTCTCGGCCGCCGAGGGCTGGGGCGCCCGAGACGCGCTCCTCGAGGCCCTCCGGCGCTCCAAGGTCGCCAACCGGGGGGCCAAGGCGGCGTCGGCCAACACCGCCGCCGGCCTGGCGGAGTGGTACCGGGCGCCCGAGGAGCGTTTCGAGGAGCTCGTCGACCGGGTGTTGGAGGAGCCGCTGGACGGCTGCCGCGTCGTGCTGCAGCTGCACGGTTGCCCCATGCCCCGGTCGGTCGCCCGCCTGGAAGCGGCGGGGGCGTCGGTGATCGAGGTCGACGCCTACTCGTCCCGGCTGCCGACCGACACCGGTCCCGCCGAAGCCCTGGTCGACGCCGCCTGCGAGCACCGGCTGGCGGCGGTGACGTTCACCACCGCGCCGGCGGTCCACAACCTCTTCGCCATCGCCACCCGATCGGGGCGCGCCGACGACCTGCGCCAGGCCTTCAACGGGCCCGTCGTCGCCGGGTGCGTCGGACCGGTGTGCGCCGAGGGGGCGATCGAGGAGGGCATCACCGCTCCGGTCGTCCCCGACCGGGCCCGCCTGGTCCCCCTCGTGGAGGCGGTCACCGACAAGCTCAGCTGAGGTGGGGGAGAGACCGGAGGCTGCGGGCGGCAGCGATGTTGCGGCGGACGCGTCGGCTGACCCGGGGAGGGGGCGCGGGCACGACCGGCGCCCGGGCGACCGGGTCCACGAGGAAGATCGGGTTGCCGATCGTCGTCCGGGACCGGTCGTCGAACGTCTCCACCCGCCACCACGTCCCGAGCGGACCTTCGTCGGCCGGCGCCCGCTGGGCGGCGAGCTCGTGGGTGAAGTGCTCCCCCCGGATGCGCACGACGTCGACCTCCTGGCCGTTGCGGATCACCCGCAGGGACTGGCCGCCGCCCGCCCGGACCGCGACCCTCACCGCGACCTGCTCCCCCACCCCGACCTCCAGCCGGGCGCCGAACGTCCCGGTACGGCCGTCGGTAGTACGGGCGGTCATCTCCAGCTCGGGGCTGTCGACGACCCCGCGGGTGCGCACGTAGGCCCGCCCGGCGCGGATGGCCTCGGCCAGCCCCGCCCGTGAGAGCTCCGGTGCGAACACCGCGGTGGCGCACGACCCGAGGCCCTTGCCCCTCTTGACGTCGGAGCCGCATACCGCGGTGACGCGGTGGCCCCGGTTGAGCAGCTGCTCCCAGAACTCGATGGCGGAGCCCATGAAGGGGTTCTCGATCTCGGCCGAGAGCTTCCTGAGGAAGAGCTTGCGCCGCACGACCGCCTCACCGGTGAGCACCTCGACGGTGTCGACGGCGTCCCAGTCGATCTCCTCGTCGAGCTCGAAGGCGCACCCCCGGCACAGGTTCTGGAACAGTCGCCCCTTGAACGTCGTGGGGTGGTTCACCTGGAACAGCGCGCCGGCGTCCTTCACCGCCCTCTGGATCTGTCGGACCGACACGTCCTCGAACCCGTGGCGGTACTCGATGAATCCGGGGGTCTCGCCGATGCACTGCATGTGGCCGAAGTAGGTGATGATCTCCCTGCCCGGCCAGATCAGCAGCCCGGGATTCCGTTCCTGGACCGGCCCGTACTCTTCCCAGTGCTGCCCGACGACGTACTCCGTGACCGGCGTGAAGTCGAGGCTGGCCCTCCGGGCGTACTCGACGAACCTCCGCCGGCTCGGGCCCTTGGGGTTCGAGTGCCACGAGTGCATGTGGAAGTCGCCGTGGTACCAGCCCGGTTGGGGGTTCGCCACGTGGTCGGGATCGACGGGACGAGGGGACCGGACGGGACCTCGGGCGCCTCCGAGGGCGCGGGCCCGCACCGTCCAGGTGGCGCCGGTCGGGCCGATGGCGGCCAGGCCGAGCTCGGCGTACCAGGTCCCGGCCTCGATCGGCCCCGGGCGGTAGCAGCGGGTCGCTCGGCACGCCTCCACGAAGATCCGTCGCTGGCGGCTGCCCGACCAGCCGCGGAAGCCGTCGGCGCTCCGGTACCCCCGCTGGTCCCACAGGCCGAAGTCGAGAACCGTCTGGGTCACGAGGGTCCGCGGCAGAGCGGGTGCGAGGGCCTCGAAGACGTACTCCAGCTCCAGCCGGCGCGCTCCAGGCGCCACCTCGAAGGGCAGGACGACGTAGGTCTTGGCTTCCTTCGGGAAGACGGTGCCGGAGATGACGACGTCGGGGCCATCGGTCCGACAGACAGGCGGCGGCCCCGAGTACCGGGCCCGACGCAGGCGGCGCAGCACTCCTGAGGTGGGCAACCCGAGGAAGGAGAGGACCGAGAGCACCCAGCGGGCGGCGGAGGGCACTCGACGCTCCGTGTACCGCTCGGTCACCGGGCCCGGCGCGGCGCGCACCACCACCGGGCTCAGCCGGGGGGAACCGCGTGGGGTCACGGTGGTGACCCCGGCACCGATCCCGATCCCGACGTCGACGCCGGAGCCGGCGTCTGCACGCTGATCGAGCCACTCTGTCCCGTTGCCGGCGGGAGCTGTCCGAGGTGGGCGCGCAGGTCGGCCATCCACCTCTTGAGCACCGGCTCCCGCTGGTACAGCGAGTGGCCGCCCAGGGAGGCCCACGCCGGTCGGTCGCGCTCGCGGGCGGGCACCTCAGGGCCCTCGTCGGCCCGTGACTCGGTCGCCGGGTCGGCGATCTCCACGTCGCGGGTCACGTCGCCGAACACCGGCCCGCCGATCGGGTCGGTCGTGCGGTAGAAGTTGCGCCACCCTCGGCCGTCACCGCCCAGCAGCTTGGCCTTGAGCGCGTCGACCTGGTCGGCGCCGTAGTAGGCGGGGAACAGCTGGGCGTAGAGACCGCCGATCGGCGACCCGAAGGTGACCAGCGCGACGTGGCTGAGGACGGCGTCGGCGTCGAGGGGGGCGAGCGCGGCGAACGCCAGCGTCGACCCCTGGCTGTGGGCCGACACCGCCACCGGCCGACCTTCGCCGCACACGTGCTCGAGGACCCGTCCCTGGAACTCCGGCACCGCCCGCTCGGCGTACGGTCGCACCGCCAGGGGGTGGAAGCGCCGGGGCCAGAAGGTGAGGATGTCCCACAAGGTGCCGATCGTCCGTCGCATGGCGGGCGACGTCGTCGCCTTGCGGACGGTGGCCACCGCGGCGAGGAGGGCGGCGGGCAGCAGCCAGGCGGCGACGTCCCACAGCACGCCTCCGGTGTCGAAGCGCACGGACCAGTCCCGGGGGTCGAGCGTCCCGTTCACGTCGACCCGCCGGACGGCGAAGAACGCGCTCACGACGAAGAAGGCGAGCGCCAACACCGTGACGAGCTGGGGGACCCGGTGGCCGGCGATGGCGTCGCCCCGAGCCTTCGCCACCTGGCGCCGGCCGCCCTCGGTGACACCGTCCAAAGGCTGGCCGACGCTGGTGCGACGAGGCGGCAGCTCCCGTGCGGTCCCCCGCCCCCTCTGTCGCCGCAGCCACACCAACCCGAGCACCAGGCTGAGCACGACGAGGACCGACCAGACGTCGGTCAACGCCAGCTCGGGGCCGCCCTGCACGGCGGGAGGGGCGCCTTCCCCGTCGAGCGAGGGCCGCCCGTTGAACCACTTGGCGACGAAGAGGATGAGCCCCGAGAAGAACGCGTGGGCCACCGCGAAGGCGAGGACGGCGGCGATCGCCGGGCCACCGCGGACGACGTCGGCGCGGCGCCGCCGTCCGGTCGGGAACGACACCGCGGCCAGCACGATGACGGCGAGGAACTCGAGGGCGGCCAGCACGACGAGCCCCTGGCCGAGCCCGAGGTTCGCCCTCCCGGCGCTCGCCTGCTGAACGGCCCGCACGGCGACGAACGCCACCGCCGCGACCATGGCAAGACGGTGGTACACGAGCCATCGACGGGCGGCCGGGGCGTGGGCGAAGAAGCACTGCGAGGTGAGGTCCTCGTCGGAACCCCACTTGCGGCGCGCCGCGTCGGGAGGGAGCCGGACGAAGCGGCTGAGGGGCGAGCGCTCGAACTCCTTCTGGGTGTTGTCGGCGATGCGGTCGATCCCGAACAGCGCCAGGCCGGCGAGCAACCCGCCGACGACCATCCCGACGACCTGGATGGGCTGCACGTCGCCGGCGCTGACCGCCTTCCACCCGAAGACCTCGAGATCCCGGACCGATTCCAAGGCGGTGAGCCGCCGCGTCCACTGGTAGCCGACGATGTCGACGAGGACCACCGCGATCCAGAGGGCGAAGCTGGCGGTCATGCACAAGCCGAGGAAGCGCACGATGGCCCGGATCGACGGGATCTGGCCCTTGAAGGCCCGGTCGGGCGGCGGATGCATCCACCCGGCCACGTTCAGCACCGTGAAGGGGAGGAGCAGCACCCAGAGGGGCTGTAGCGACGACCCCGACGTCAGCCCGCCCCAGTCGTAGCCTTCGACGCCGGGGTCCGACCGACGGGCGAGGAACCTCGTGCCGATGCCCTCGGCGACCGTGACCGCGTCGTCCTCGGAGGAAAGGCCGAGCATCGACGCTCCCGGCGACCCACCGACACC
>DATACM010000240.1:0-1651 GCA_036259055.1 Acidimicrobiales bacterium
GGGTGGCGGCGGGCCCGACGAGCGCGGCGCCGACGAGCCCGACGCGGCCCGGCTCGAGCGTGCCTTGGCCGCCTGGCCCACCCACAACACCGGCTACCCGCATCGCGCCGCCGATGTGCTCGCCGCCGTCAGCACCGGCCAGGCGCAGGCGGGCCTCCTCTTGCGCCCCGCCACCGTCGACCAGATCGCCCGCACCGCCCGGGCCGGACGGCGCATGCCCCAGAAGACGACGTTCTTCCGTCCCAAGCCCCGCACCGGCCTGGTGTTCCGACGCCTGGCCGACTGAGCCGCCCCGCGCCCGTCCTGCCTCCCGGCGGCGCCGTCATCGACCGTTGCCTTTGGCCCTGTCCGTGGCGGCCAGGGCGTCGTCGAGCAGCGCCCTCGCCCGCTCGAGCGCCCCTCTCGCCCGCCTGCCGTGCCGGGCGGAGACCACCACTTCGGCGACCACCTCGGTGCGGCTCTGGGTCCCGCCCCCGGCCCGGAAGAACCGCCGTCGGACGCGGCCGACCACCACCACGCACTCGCCCACGTCGTGGTCCGCCGCCGTCGCCGGCGCGCCCACCCACACCACCGGGACACCCTCGGCCCGCTCGCCCGGCCGCTGGACCGTCACCTCGTACGTCACCAGGCGATCACCCGACGGCAGCTCGCGCCACTCCGCCGGCCGGGCCAGCTTGCCCACCAGGGCCACCACGTTCGTCATCTCGCCTCCCTGCTCGTCGCCCGGGCACGAGCGGCGCCCGGCGTCTCCGATCGGGGGAAGCGGTAGGGGAATCGTAGAACGCGGGTGTGACGGTTACGTCCCCGTCGGGGGCGCTCAGGACAGCGCTTGGAGGCGCTCGGCGGTGTCGGCCAGCGCCGGGTCGGCGGCGGCCACCCGGGAGAACAGCTCCCGCGCTCGGGGGGTGTCGCCCACCCGCTCGTAGAGGTCGGCGAGGGCGTACCACAGGCGCAGGTGGTGCTCGGCAGGGCGCCGCCGGGGCTTGGGGGCGCCCTCGAGGAGCCTGATCGCCTGGCCGAGCTGGCCCTGGTCGGCCAGGGCCCCGGCGGCCACGATGCGCCCTTCGGTGACCAGGGCAGCCGACGGGGACGCGCGGCGCAGCTCGGCCCAGAGCTCGTCGGCGGCGGCGAAGCGGCCCAGGGCCCGGTAACAGTCGGCGAGGACGGGGTGCTGGTCGACCGAGCCGGACAGGCGCCGGAAGGCCTCCAGGTGGCCGACCGCCTCCGACCATCTCCCCAGCCGGTACAGGGACAGCCCGGCCAGCTCCCGGACGGCGGGCGCCTCCGACGCTTCGGCCAGCACCGGGCGCAGGGCCCGGAGGGCGTCCCGCGGGCGGTCCTCCTCGAGGGCGATGGCCGCTTCGGCGACCCGCTCGAGCACTCGGCCCGCTCGTCTGTGGGGGACGGCGGCGCTGATCTGGCGGGCGACCTCCTCGTCGACCCGCTGACGGGAGTAGGGCCGCCGACGACGGGCCGGAGGTGGGCGTCCCGCCGCGCCCGGGTGAGGCGGCGCCGGTTCCTCGACCCATCGCTCGCCCTCGGCCGGGGCGGCCCGCCCGGTCGCGGCCCGCGGCGGGGACGTGGCCTGCCTCGGTCGACGGTCGTCTGGGCGGTCCTCCGCGGCGACCTGGCGCGCTCCGCGCCGGGCCAC
>DATACM010000241.1:0-1682 GCA_036259055.1 Acidimicrobiales bacterium
CGACGTCGACCCGCTGTTCGGCACCCTCGACGACTTCGACCGGCTGCTGGCGGAGGCCCACCGGCGGGGGCTGCGGGTGCTGATCGACTGGGTCCCCAACCACACGTCGGACCGCCACCCCTGGTTCCTCGAGTCCAGGTCGTCGCGCGACAACCCCAAGCGGGGCTGGTACGTCTGGCGCGACCGGCCCAACAACTGGAGGGCGGCCTTCGGCGGCCGGGCGTGGACGTTCGACGAGGCCACCGGCCAGTGGTACCTGCACCTGTTCCTGCCGGAGCAGCCCGACCTCGACTGGAGCAACCCGGAGGTGGTGGCGGCCATGCACGACGTCCTGCGGTTCTGGCTGGACCGCGGGGTCGACGGGTTCCGGGTCGACGTCGTCCACGGCCTCGGGAAGGACCCCGCCCTGCCCGACGACCCCGCCGACCAGACCGTCCCCCACTCTTCGGTCAACGACGCCGCCGAGACCCATCCCATCCTGCGCGACCTGCGCCGCCTGGTCGACGGGTACCCCGGCGACCGGGTGCTGGTGGGCGAGGTCTACCTGCTCGACACCCGCCGGGTGGCGCGCTACTTCGGCGCCGGCGACGAGCTGCACCTGGCCTTCGACTTCACGTCCCTCTACGCCCCTTGGGACGCCGGCACCTGGCGCGCCCGGTTGGTGGAGGTGGCGGCCCTGCTCGAGCCGCTGGAGGCGTGGCCGACGTGGACGCTCTCCAACCACGACAACTCCCGCCATCGCACGCGCTACGGCGGGTCGGAGGCCCGGGCCCGGTCAGCGGCGGTGCTGCTGCTCACGTTGCGGGGGACGCCCTTCGTGTACGGGGGCGAGGAGCTGGGCCTGGAGGACGCCGTGGTCCCCCCCGAGCGGGTCGTCGACCCCGGCGGCCGGGACCCGTGCCGGGCACCCATCCCCTGGGACCCCTCGCCGACCCACGGCTGGCAGGTCGCCGACCCCTGGCTGCCCTGGCCGCCCGAGCCGGAGGTGCGCAACGTGGAGAGCCTGCGGGCCGACCCCGGGTCGATCCTCCATCTGTACCGGCGCCTCCTCGCCGCCCGGAAGGCCAGCCCCGCCCTGCGCCTGGGCCGGTTGGACCTCCTGGCCGGGCCGCCCGGGGTGCTCGCCTACGTGCGGGCCTATGAGGGCGACCGCCGGGCCGTCGCCGTCAACTTCACGTCGGACGCCGCGGACGTCGCTCTCGCAGGGTCGTGGCGCTGTGACGTGGCCAGCGACGGGGAGGGCGAGGGCCAGCCCTTCACCGGCCGGCTGGAAGGCGACCAGGCGGTGCTGCTGAGGCCCTCCGACTGAAAGGCGTCAGCCCGGCAGCGACCCGTAGACCACCGGGCGGCCGCTCTCGATCCACGCCTTGGTGCCGCCGGCGACGTTGCGGGCGTCGATGCCCTGGCGACGGAAGAAGTCGGTGGCCCGGGCGCTGCGGGCGCCGGTCTGGCAGATGACGAGCACCTCGCCGTCGACCGGCACCTCACCCAGGCGGCCGGGCACCTCGGAGAGCGGGATGAGCCGGGCCCCGGGGACGTGGCCGGCGTCGTACTCCTCGGGTTGGCGAACGTCGATGACGGCGGCGGCGGTGGCGCGCGAACGGTCGAGCTCGTCCACGTCGATCTCGGGGACGACGGGGGGCGGCGGCGGGAACATGCTCATCCCCGGGTGCTCCGGAGGT
>DATACM010000242.1:0-6511 GCA_036259055.1 Acidimicrobiales bacterium
CCCGGCGGTTGGCCCGGTGCAGCTCCTCGACGGTCCTCCCGAACCGGCCGGGGTCCCCCCCGACCTCGTTGAGCGACACCAGGCGGCGGTAGCAGTAGAACGCGGTGTCCTCCGCCCCCTTGGCCATGACCGGCCCGGTCAACTGCTGGAAACGCAGCGCCAGCTCGGCCTCCACGTCGCCGGGCAGCCGCAGGAGCAGCACCTCGCCCAGGAAGGCGAAGAGGTCGGGGTCGAGGTCCGGGCGGCGGTCCCGGGCCGTCTCGACGGCGAAGGCCACCGTGGCCACGTCGACGTCGGTGGCCGGGCGGCCGGGCGCCAGGTAGGTGCGGTACACCGGGAAGGAGGCCACCATTTCCGACAGCGCCTGGCGGAGCTCGGGACGGGTGTAGTCGCGGTAGCGGCGGTGGCGTTCGCACACGGCCGCCGCCAGGTCCGTGAGCCGGGTGACGTCGGCCGCCAGCGACTGGCCCATGACCAGGTGCTTCTTCTGGCGGACCACCTCGGCGTAGTCCTCCGCCGCCCCGGTGAACCGGGCGTGCAGCTCGGTGAGCGGCCCCTCCCCGGCGGGATCCACGAACAGGCCGCCGACCAGGTTGAGGAAGTCGTACCCGGTCGTGCCCGCCACCGGCCAGGTCCCGGGCAGCTCCTCACCGGGCTCCAGGATCTTCTCGACGACGAGCCAGGTGCCCCCGCTGGCCTCGAACAGGCGCTGCAAGTACCCCTCGGGGTCGCGCAGCCCGTCGGGATGGTCGACCCGCAGGCCGGTGACCGCGCCCTCGTGCACCAGCCGCAGCACGAGCTCGTGAGTCTCCTCGAAGACGTGAGGCACCTCCTGGCGGAGCGCCACCAGCGTCGGGATGTCGAAGAAGCGCCGGTAGTCGAGCTCCTGGGTGGCCAGCCGCCAGTAGGCCAGCCGGTAGACCTGGCGGGCGAGGAGGGCGTCGAGGGCGTCGGGGTCGGCGTTGACCGCCGCCACCAGCCCGTCGACGGCGGCGGCCGCCTCGGGCTGCTCCCGCAGGAGGCGGGCCAGCAGCTGGCGCAGCACCTCCTTGTCTCTGTGGCGTTCCCGCACGCTGGCCCGGTCGGTCGCCGACGCCGGCGGGAGCCGGCCCAGCGCGGTGGCGATGGTGGCCAGCTCGTCGGAGCCGCACTCGCCGGCGGCGCGCGCCAGCAGGCCGTCGAGGGTGCGGGGCGAGATCGGGGCGGCGTGGTCGTGGTACCGCACCGCGAAGGTGCCGCCCTCCCTCGCCAGACACAGCTCGCCCGCCTCCAGCAGCCGGCCGTAGTGGTCGCCGAGGATAGGAAGGACCAGGCGCCCGTCACCGCCCTCGTCGGTCCCCGGCCAGTCGACGTCGAAGGCGGCGGCGTAGCGGCTGGACGGGCCGTTCTCCAGGACGTCCCACCACCAGGCGTTCTCCCGCCCGGCCGCCGCCATGTGGTTTGGGACGATGTCGAGGACCTGGGAGAGGCCGACGGCGGCCAGCGCCCGGCACATCCGCTCGTGGGCCTCCTCGCCACCCAGCTCGTCGTTGAGCCGGCGGTGGTCGACGACGTCGTAGCCGTGACTGCTCCCGGCGGCCGCCTGGAGGTAGGGGGAGCAATAGACGTGGCTCACCCCCAGCTCGGCCAGGTACGGCGCCACGGCGGCCAGGTCGTCGAACCCGAAGCCGGCGTGCAGCTGCACCCGGTACGTCGCTCGAGGCGCCATCGGAGGACCCTACCCGCCCCCCTCGCGACCCCCGACCGCGCCCGGCGGCGCCCCCAACTCCGGGCCGGCGGAGCACAATGGCCCCATGGACCTCCCCGTCATGCCGCCGGTGCGGCCGATGCTGGCCAAGCTCTCCCGCGACCTGCCCGAGGAGCAGGGCCTGGTCTACGAGCCGAAGTGGGACGGGTTCCGCTGCATCGTCTTCCGCGACGGCGACGAGGTCGAGCTGGGCAGCCGCAACGAACGACCGCTCACCCGCTATTTCCCCGAGCTGGTCGACCCCATCCGGGCCAACCTGCCCGAGCGGTGCGTCGTGGACGGCGAGGTCGTCATCGCCACCGACCGGGGCCTCGACTTCGAGGCCCTGCTCCAGCGCATCCACCCGGCCGAGTCCCGCATCCGGCTCCTGGCACGGGAGACACCCTCGTCGTTCGTCGCCTTCGACCTGCTCGGCCTGGGTGACGACGACCTGAGGGAGCGGCCGTTCTCCGAGCGTCGAGACCTCCTCGAGCGCACGCTGGCGGGCGCTCGGCCGCCCGTCCACCTCACGCCCGCCACCGACGACCCGGCCGTGGCCGCCGAGTGGTTCGACCGCTTCGAGGGCGCCGGCCTCGACGGGGTGGTGGCCAAGCGCCTCGACCTGCCGTACCGGGAGAACGAGCGGGTGATGCTGAAGGTGAAGCATCAGCGCACGGCCGACTGCGTGGTGGCCGGCTTCCGGTGGCACAAGAGCGGCGGCGTGGTCGGGTCGCTCCTCCTCGGCCTATACGACGACCAGGGCACGCTGCACCACGTGGGCGTGGCGGCAGCGTTCACCATGGCCCGGCGGCGTGAGCTGGTGGACGAGATCGCCCCGCTTCGCGAAGGCGCCCTCGACGGCCATCCCTGGGCGGGGTGGACGGCGCCCGAGGAGAGCTGGGCCGGGCGCATGCCCGGCGGCCCCAGCCGGTGGAACGCCAAGCGCGACCTGTCCTGGGAGCCGCTGCGACCGGAGCGGGTGGCCGAGGTGGCGTTCGACCACCTCCAAGGCGACCGGTTCCGGCACGCCACCCAGTTCCTGCGCTGGCGGCCCGACCGCGACCCGCGGTCGTGCACCTACAGCCAGCTGGAGACGGCGGTACCCGAGGAGCTGGCCGCCGTCTTCGGAGCGTGACCTGCTTACCAGGCGTGACCTAGATCACGCCGGGACGGTTTTCGCCGGCGAGCAACGGGGAAACTCTTCATGTTTTGGTGTGACGCGCGTGAGGAATCCGTCATTGTCCTTGGCTCCTGCCCAGAGCTTCGCCCTCTCGGTACGGCCCGCCCTCGCCCGGCGGGAGATCGAGGCGTTGCTGGCCCGCCACGCCTGGGCGGTCGGCACCGACGGTGTCGTCCTCGCCCTCCACGAGGCGCTGGTCAACGCCCAGCGCCACGCCGGGGGGGCGGTCCGGGCCGAGGCGTGCATCGACGGCTCCTCACTCGTGCTGCAGGTCTGGGACCGGGGTCCGGGGTTCGACCTCGATCCCTACATCCGCCGCCCGCCCGACCCGATGTCGGAGCGCGGCCGGGGCCTCTGGCTGATCAGCCAGGTGGCGACGGCGGTCGACGTCCGCTATCACGACGACGGTGTCGCCCTGGTCATGCGGTTCGACCGGCCGCGGGCGACCACGGCGGCGCGCGAGCGCGGACGGCGACCGAAGTCCGAGCTGCTTTGCTAGGTTTGGACCCCGCTGCTAGAGGAGGCCGTCGGTGGCTAAGCGGGGGGGGCAGGGCGGGGACGACGAAGACCTCCTCCAGCTGTACCTGAACGACATCGGCCGGCATTCCCTGCTGAGCCGGTCCGACGAGGTGCGGCTGGGCGAGATGGCCCGCGCGGGCCGCCAGGCCGCCGCCGAGCTGGCCCGTGGCCGGGTGCCCGCCGACCGCAGGGCCGAGCTCGAACGGAAGGTCCGGGCCGGTGAGGAGGCGGCGCGGCGCTTCGTGCGGGCCAATCTCCGCCTCGTCGTCTCGATCGCCAAGAAGTACCAGGCGTCGGGCTTGTCTCTCCTCGACCTCATCCAAGAGGGCAACTTCGGGCTGATGCACGCCGTTGAGCGCTTCGACCCGCGCCGGGGCTTCAAGTTCTCCACCTACGCCACCTGGTGGATCCGCCAGACGATCGCCCGAGGCATCGCCAACACCGGCCGTTCGATCCGCCTCCCCGTCCACGCCGGCGACCAGCTCCTGGCCATCCGCATGCAGGCGACCTCCCTCGAGGTGCACCTGGGCCGGGCCCCCCGGCCCGAGGAGGTGGCGGAGGCCCTGGGCATGCCGTCCAAGAAGGTCGCCGAGCTGATGCCCTACCTGGCCGAGCCGATCTCGCTCTCGGAGCGCCTCAACGACTCCGACGTCGAGGTCGGCGACCTCGTGCAGGACCCCACCGGCACGAGACCCGACCAGGTGGTGATGGAGTCCATGCTTCCCGCCCAGGTGGCCGACCTGCTGGCGACCCTCGAGCCCCGGGAGCGGGAGGTCCTGTGCCTCCGGTACGGGCTGGACCGGGGGAGGCCCCGCACCCTCGAGGAGGTCGGAGAGCGGTTCGGCCTCACCCGGGAGGGCGTGCGCCAAGTCGAGGTCAAGGCCATCAACAAGCTACGGCGGTCGGCCCGCCAGGGCGTGCGCGACCTGCTGTCGGCCTGACGCCCGGCCTGCTCGGGTTCGCCCCCTCTCGGGCCCGGGTACACCCCGCTCCATGACCGATCTCGCCCCCGAGGAGCAGCCCAAGCCCGTTCGCGCCGAGGCGCTCGAGACCGAGGACGGCGTGGACGTGCCCAGCCAGCAGAACGTCGGCCCCGGCGTCCGCCAGGGGAGCGGCGAGTGGCCCAGTCCCTCGGAGAGCCCGCCTCAGGAACCGGCCCCCGGAGCGGTCGAGGAGACCGACGAGGTCCGGCCCAAGGGGTGATCCAGACGCTCCTAGCATGGGCCTCGTCGAGGGCCCTGGGACCAAGGAGGCCACACCGGTGACAGAGCGCGAGCAGATCGACCGCTGGCAGGAGATCGGCCAGCAGCTGCGGGTGGACGCCGTGCGCTGCTCGGGCAAGGCAGGCTCGGGCCATCCCACGTCGTCGATGTCGGCGGCCGACCTCATGGCCGTGCTGGTGGACAAGTACCTCCACTACGACTGGTCCGCCCCCGACGACCCCCGCAACGACCACCTGGTCTTCTCCAAGGGCCACGCCTCCCCCCTGCTCTACGCCATCTTCAGGGCGGTGGGGGTGGTCTCGGCCGAGGAGCTGGAGGGCTACCGCAGCTTCGGCAGCCCCCTCGAGGGCCATCCCACCCCCGCCCTGCCGTGGGTGGACGTGGCCACCGGCTCGTTGGGCCAGGGCCTTCCCATCGGCGTGGGGATGGCCCTCGCCCTGCGCCGCTTCGACGAGCTGCCGGCGCGGGTGTGGGTGCTGTGCGGGGACTCGGAGATGGCCGAGGGCTCGATGTGGGAGGCGTTCGAGGCGGCCGCCTACTGGGGGTTGGACAACCTCTGCGCCATCGTCGACGTCAACCGCCTGGGCCAGTCGGTGCCCACCCGCTTGGGCTGGGACCTCGACCGCTACGCCGCCCGCTTGGAGGCCTTCGGCTGGCACGTGGTCAAAGTCGACGGCCACGACGTGGGTGCCATCGACTCGGCCTACGCCGAGGCCGAGGGCCACCAGGGCGCCCCCACCGCCATCTTGGCCAAGACCCGCAAGGGCCGGGGGGTGGCGGCGGTGGAGGACCAAGAGGGGGCCCACGGCAAGGCGGTGCCCGACTGGGAGGAGGCCATCTCCGAGCTGGGCGGGGACCGCCAGATCACCCTCGACACCCCCCCGCCCCGCGACGGCTCCCCCAAGGAGTGGCCCGACGGGGGGGAGCTGGAGCTGCCCACCTGGGAGGTGGGCGAGGAGGTGGCCACCCGCAAGGCCTACGGCCAGGCCCTGACCGCCTTGGGGTCGGCCCGGGGGCGGGTGGTGGCCTTGGACGGGGAGGTGTCCAACTCCACCTACTCGGAGATCTTCCGCGACGCCCACCCCGAGCGCTACGTGGAGTGCTACATCGCCGAGTGCCAGCTCATCGCCGCCGCCGTGGGCCTGCAGGTGCGGGGCTACCAGCCGTGGGCCTCCACCTTCGCCGCCTTCCTCACCCGGGCCTACGACTTCGTGCGCATGGCGGCGGTGAGCCAGGCCCAGATCTGTCTGACCGGCTCCCACGCCGGGGCCTCCATCGGCGAGGACGGGCCGTCGCAGATGGCCCTCGAGGACCTGGCCGCCTTCCGGGCGGTGCACTCCTCGGTGGTGCTCTACCCCTCCTGCGCCAACCAGACGGCCAAGCTGGTGGCGGCCATGGCCGACGCCCCCGGCATCCGCTACCTGCGCACCACCCGGGGGGCCACCCCGGTGCTCTATCCCCCCTCGGAGGACTTCGCCGTGGGGGGGGCCAAGGTGGTGCGGGAGTCCGACGACGACGCCGTGTGCCTGGTGGGGGCGGGCATCACCTTGCACAAGGCCCTGGAGGCGGCCGAGGCCCTGGGGGGGGAGGGCATCTCCGCCCGGGTGGTCGACGCCTACTCGGTCAAGCCCATCGACGCCGCCACCCTGCGCTCCGCCGCGGCGGCGGCGGGCAACCGGGTGGTGGTGGTGGAGGACCACTGGCCCGAGGGGGGCCTGGGCGACGCCGTGTTGGAGGTCTTCGCCGACACCGACACCCACACCCGGGTGGTGAGCCTGGCCGTCTCCGACATGCCCACCTCGGGCAAGCCCGACGACCTGCTGGCCGCCGCCGGCATCGACGCCGACCACATCGCCGCCGCCG
>DATACM010000243.1:0-8145 GCA_036259055.1 Acidimicrobiales bacterium
GGCGCCGCAGCTCGTGGGCAACCCGCAGCTTGTCGCGGGCAGTGCGGGCGCTGAGCCCACAACGCCAGACCAGCCAATCGACGCCCGAGAGCTGCCCGTCGTCCCGCCAGCCCTCGCGGCTGTCGAACTCAGCCAGGAACGACAGCCACCGACACTCGTCGGCCGCCGCTCTCGCTCCCCAGGCCGCCAGGGCCCTTCCCAGCTCCCCTGTCGACCACAGCCCCGGCTCGTCGACTGCCGCTTCGCTGATCGCTACATCGAACACGACCGCCCCCTTCCATCGGACGGGCTGCCCCGGGGGAAGGCACATTCATACTAGCAAACGCGCGTTCGGTAAGCAAGGAAAGGCGTGGAGTAGATCCACGAACCGCATCGCCAGATGTTCTTACGGAGCGGCGATAATCAGGAGCAGGATTCGACGGACCGCAGGACGTGATATGCACGGACGCGCGGGTTGACAAACTCATCATTTAACGCCTCTACGCGGCCTATCGGGGAGAGCGACCTCTGACTCGTGCGGCAGGAGGAGCGTGCCATTCCACGTCGCATCTGTAGATACCGCACAAACGCAGACTATCTCGGACAACCTTTGCAACGTATTAGCGACCTCGGCGACGGTCACGGATCCTACCGAGGCCGAAGCTGACGAAGACAACGGCGATCGCTAACACGCCAATGCCGCGAATCCACCGCCCTCGCAGGAAAGTACTCACCGCGACAACGCCGAGTACCGCCACCGCGATCGGGATGGCTCGGCGAGACACGCTAACGCCGAGCGTACCTCGGTATGCGTCGTGATCCCCACGCCAGTGATCCGTGCGCACTGATTTGACGCGTCGCGGGCCGTTCGCGAGTGAGACGTTGGGTATCGATGCTCGATCTCTCGATATCGGGGGAGAAGGGGATCCGCGGCCGTTCGAAGCGGCGCCGGCTTTCCGCGATGTCCCGGCGTGCGTCGGTTTCCGTAGCAGTGACCGGCGCCGTCTCTCCCGGCAGCCCGCACGTCGCCGGCGGCGGCGGCGAGGAACGGCCGGCGGACGTCGGTGCTGGCGGCAGCGACCGGAGCCCTCTAGCCTGAGAACGTCCGGGCCTTCGCCCGCCCGGTCACCGGCTTCCCCCGTCGACGCAGTCTCGCCTCGTGGGAGCACCCCGGTGACCGAACCGCCTGCCGCCCCGTCTCCGCCGCCCTGGACCGAGCACCTGGCCCGCTGGCGCGACGCCCTCTCGGGCGTGCGACCGGGCGTGGTGGCGGTGGTGGGGGTCGCCGTCGTGGTGGTGGTCGTCGCGGGGCTCCTGGTGTTCCGCCGGCCCTCCCTTCCCCCGCCCGAGGTCGTGCTGCCCCGCGCCGGCTCGCCCGCCGGGCCGACGACCGTCGACACACGGCAGGGCGACAGCCACCAAGGCGCGGAGACGGTCACGGTGCACGCCGCCGGCGCCCTCGTCCGTCCCGGTGTCTACGTCCTCCCCACCGACGCCCGGGTGGCCGACGCGGTCGCCGCCGCCGGCGGTCCTTCTCCCGACGCCGACCTCGACCAGTTGAACCTGGCGACGAGGCTGGGCGACGGGGACAGGGTGTACGTGCCCCGCAAGGGCGAGGCCGCCGCCGGCGCGCCGCCCGGCGCGACGCCACCGGGCCCGGGACCGGGAGGCGCGGCGGCGACCACTCGGGTGCAGGTCGTCGACCTCAACACCGCCACCGCGGACCAGCTCGAGGGCCTGCCGGGCGTCGGGCCGTCTCTGGCCGCGGCGATCGTCGAGCACCGCACCCGTCACGGTCGCTTCCGCACCGTCGACGACCTCGTCGACGTCCCCGGCATCGGCCCGGCCAAGCTCGCCGCCCTCCGCCCGCTCGTGCGGGTCTGAGCCGGGCCCGGGCGCCGTGAACGACCTCTGGGCCGTGGTTCTGGCCGTCTCCGCCTGGATCGGTGCCTCGGTGGCCGCGCCCCTCCCGGTCCTCGGCGGCGCCGCGGTGGCCGTCGCCGGGCTCGCCCTGCGCCGTCCGGCCGTGCTCTGCGTCGGCGCCGCCCTGGCCACCTCGGCGCTGGCCGCCCGCTCCCACGACGGCCTGCATCCGCCGGAAGTCGGCCCCTGGGCAGGCGTGGCGACGCTGGTCGACGACCCGGCCGACGTGTCCGGCGCGTTGCGGGTCACCGTGCGGATCGGGGGCAAGCGCGTGGAGGCGTGGGCGCGGGGCAGCTCGGCCGGGGGGCTGCACGCCCGCCTGGCCGGTGAGAGGGTTTGGCTCGCCGGTCGCCTCGACGAGCTCCCGGCGTCGCGGCGCGGCCGCCTCGCCCCCCGCCACATCGCCGGCCGGCTGGCGGTGGAAGAGGTGGGCGCCTGGGCGCCCGGCGGGCTCCCCAGCCGGTTGGCCAACGGCGTCCGGCGCACCGTGCTCGAGGGGGCGGAGTCGCTCTCCCCCGAGCGGCGGGCCCTCTTCGGTGGGTTCGTCCTGGGGGACGACCGCGGCCAGTCGGTAGAGGTGGCCGACGACTTTCGCGCCTCCGGACTCACCCACCTCCTCGTCGTCTCGGGCCAGAACGTCGCCTTCGTCCTCGCCCTGTTCGGCCCCGGACTGCGCCGGATGGGTCTGCGCACACGGCTGGCGGTGGGCCTCGCCGTGCTCGTCTCCTTCGGGCTCCTCACCCGCTGGGAGCCGTCGGTGCTGCGAGCAGTGGCCATGGCCGCCGTCGCCCTCTTGGCCGACACGCTCGGCCGCCCCGTCTCCAGCCTCCGCCTCCTGGCCCTCGCCGTCACCGGGCTCCTCGTCGTCGATCCTCTGGTCGCTTCGTCGGTCGGCTTCCGCCTTTCGGTCGGAGCCTGCGCCGGCATCGCCCTGCTCTCTCCCCGCCTGGCCGACGCCCTGCCCGGGCCCCGGCCCTTGGCGTCGGCGCTGGCGGTCACGTTGGCCGCCCAGGTCGGGGTGGCGCCCGTGCTGGTGCCCACCTTCGGCGCCCTCCCGGTGGTGGCCGTCCCCGCCAACCTTCTGGCCCTCCCCGCCGCCGGGCCGTTGTCGGTGTGGGCCATGGCCACCGGTCTGCCCGCCGGTCTGGCCGGAGGCGCGCTGGCCAGAGCCGTGCACGCCCCGACCGACGTCTTGCTCGGGTGGGTGGCGGGCGTGGCCCGGGCGGCAGCCACCGCGCCCCTGGGGGAGCTGCGGACCGGCTACCTCCTCGTCGCGGCCGCCGCCGTCGGGGGAGCCCTCGCCCTCCGCCGCCGCACGCTGGCCGCCGTCGCCCTCGCCGTCATACTGGCCGTCGCGAGCCTCCCGGTCATGCGCCCTGGTCCCCTCGACGGACGGACGGTTGCCCCAGGGGCCCGGGTGTGGCGAGGGGGGGGCGCCACCGTCGTGGTCGTCGACGGCACCCGTTCGCCGGCCGCCCTGCTCAGCGGGTTACGGACGGCGGCGGTGCGCCGCCTCGACGCCCTTGTCGTCGCCCGCCCCGGGCGAGGGACGGCCGGCGTCGTCGAGCCCGCCGTGCACCGCTACGAACCGTCGCTGGTGCTCGTGCCGGCGGGCTCGCCCCTCCCCCGCGCCACCGTCCCCGCGGCGGGGACGCTCGTCCGCCTCGGCTCCCTCACCGTCACCGTCGTGCGCGCCGCGCCTCGCCTCGAGGTGGAGGTCAAGCGTGGCCCCGCCGGTAGCGTGCCATGAGTGCGGTTCGTCCTCGGGTCCCGGAGCTACGAGCTGGCCACCCGCAGCCTGGTGATGGGCATCCTCAACCGCACGCCGGACTCGTTCCTGGACGCCGGCGCCCACTTCGCCCTCGACGATCTGTGTCGGCGGGCCGAGCAGCTGGTCGACGAGGGCGCCGACATCCTCGACGTCGGAGGGGTCAAGGCCGGCCCCGGACCGGCGGTCGGCCTCGAGGAGGAGCTCGACCGGGTGGTGCCCGCGGTCGACGCCCTCCACCGGCGGTTCGACCTGCCCATCTCGGTCGACACCTGGCGGGCCGAGGTGGCCGCGGCCGCCTACGACGCGGGGGCGGTGATGGGCAACGACATCAGCGGTTTCGCCGATCCCGACTACCTCCCGGTGAGCGCGGCAGCCGGCGCCACCGTCGTGGCGACGCACATCCGCCTGGGGCCGCGGGTGGCCGACCCGGAGCCGACCTACGAGGACGTGGTGGGGACGGTGCGGGCGTTCCTCGTCGAGCGGGCCCGATGGGCCCAGGACGCCGGGATCCCGAAGGAGCGCGTGGTGGTCGACGCCGGGCTGGACCTGGGCAAGACGGCCGCTCAGTCGCTCGTCTTGCTCCAGCAGTCGCGCCGTCTGGCCGAGCTCGGCTATCCCCTGCTCCTGTCGGCCTCCTACAAGACGTTCCTCGGCCGCCTGCTCGCCCTCGACGTCGGCGACCGCCGAGAGGCGTCGCTGTCCGCCGCTGCCATCGGGATCGCCGGGGGCTGCCGCATCGTCCGGGCTCACGACGTGCGAGGCACCCGGAGGGTCTGCGACGTGCTCGCCGCCGTCCTCGAGGCCGACGCCGGGGAGGCCCCGCACACATGAGCACCGCCGGGGCCGTCTTCCCTGCCTACCTCGTCAGGGGCGACGATCCGACCGTCACCGCCGACGCGGTGAGGGCGCTGGTCGGCGAGGTGGTGGGCGACGCCGACCCCGCCCTGGTCGTCGAGGAGCTGAGCGGGGAGGAGCTCACCCTCGGCGCGGTGGTCGACGCCGCCCAGACCCCGCCCTTCTTCGCCGACCGGCGGGTGGTCGTGGCCCGGGACGTCGGCCGCTTCACCACCCAGGAGGCGGCCCCGCTGGTCGCCTACCTCGCCGACCCCCTGCCCACGACGACCCTCGTCCTCGTGGGCGGCGGCGGGCAGCTCCCCCGCTCGCTGGTGGACGCCGTCAGGAAGGTGGGCCACGTCGTCGACGCCGGCGTTCCCACTGGTCGGGCCCGCTCGGCGTGGCTGGCCGAACGGCTGCGCGAGGGCCCGGTCCGCCTCGACGCCCAGGCGACCGCGCTGGTCGGGGCACACCTGGGCGACGAGGTCGGCCGGCTGTCCTCGCTTCTCGAGACGCTGGCGGCGGCGTACGGCCACGGCGCCCGGCTGACCGCCGAGGAGGTCACCCCGTTCCTCGGCCAGGCGGGGCCGGTGGCCCCCTGGGAGCTCACCGACGCCATCGACGCCGGCGACACCGCCGCCGCCCTCGACCATCTTCACCGCCTCCTGGGAGCGGGGGGTCGCCACCCCCTCGTGCTGATGGCCACGCTCCACACCCATTACGCCCGGATGCTGCGCCTCGACGGGGCGGGAATCGCCGACGAGAAGGAGGCGGCCGCCGCCCTGGGCATGACGGGCTCGACCTTCCCCGCCAAGAAGGCCCTGGCCCAGGCGCGCCGGCTGGGCCACGACGCGGTGGCGCGGGCCATCACGCTCCTCGCCGACGCCGACCTCGCCCTCAAGGGCACCATCGACTGGCCACCCGAGCTGGTGATGGAAGTCCTGGTGGCGCGCCTCAGCCGCCTGGCCCCCCGCTCGGCGGCCGCTCGGTCCGCCGGCGCACGCCGGCGCTGAAGTCAGCCCGAGCGTCGGTCCGCGGGAAGGACGAGGGTGTCGTCGCCGGCGGGCTCTCCGCGCTCGGCGCGGGCCTGGCGCTCCTTGTTGACCCACCGGCCGAGGGTGCTCGGGCTGATGTCCAGCTCCCGGGCCACGACGGCGACGGGCTTCCCGCCGCTCAACACCATCTCGACGGCGTTGCGCCGGAACTCCTCGGCGTAAGACGGGCCGGCGCTCGGGGCGGTCCACTCCGCCGTCGGCGGATCCTGTTCCTCGGTCGGCCCCGGCCGGGCCGGCCGCGGCGGTGGCTTCACGTCGAGGCGGCCGGAGTCGGACACGAAGTCCCAGGTCGTCACCGCGATCAGCGCCACACCGAGTAGCAGCTGCGGGATCCCGATGAACGGGACGCCCGCCGTCTTCATACCTCCCACCATGACTCCCACGCCGACCAGGAAGGGGATCCAGTAGCTCAGCAACCGGGGGTTGACCCTGATCTCCCTGCCCTGCACCTGGTAAGGCACCGCCTCCGCCGCCAGGGAGGACCGGACGTTGCGCACTGGTTCGACCGTCTTGCTGCCGTAGTGCTCGACCCTCTCGAGGAGGGTGGTGTTCCGCCGTCCGTCGGATGCCCCTGAGCTGCCGTCAGCCGCCACTTCGCAATCCTTTCGCTGGCCGTACGTCGTCTCCGGACGGGAGCGACGCCACTCGGATCGACGCTGACCGCGGACGCGAACCGCCCCCAGGGTCGCCGGTCCCGCTACCTAGTTATGCACGGGCCGGCGCCCGCGTCACGCCCCGGCCTATCGTCACTCGATCAATACCGCGCAGCAGGAGGGGAGGCCATGGCGAAGATCGGAGACGTCGACCTCGAGATCGACGTCCGCAAGGACCGCGCCATCATCGACGTGAGGTACGCCATCACCTTCGAGGACGCCGACAAGGGCCAGCGCTACAACGAGCTCTGCCGGCTGATCGGCGACGACACCGACGTGGGAGACCCGCCCGAGGCGGGCGACGACGACCCTCTCGCCTTCCTGGCTCCGCTCTACTTCCGCGAGATCCGGGTGGACAAGCCCCGCACCGTCCGGCGCAACCTCCACGCCGAGATCCCGAGCGTGCTGCTCGACGAGGACTTCGGCCCCATCCCCAACCCTGACGAGTTCCGCGCCCTCGTCACCCTCGTGCCGGTGGCCAAGCCGGTGCGCCAGGAGAGCGACCTGGTGGTGGTGCGCCGGTAGGGCTGACCGCCCCCCCGGGCGTCAGCCGGAGGAGCTGTCGAGGGCGGCCAGGCGCCGCATCAGGCGCGCCTTGCGGTTGGCCGCCTGGTTCTTGTGGATCACGCCCCTGGCGGCCGCCTTGTCGATGCGCTTGACGGCCAGCCGCAGCGCTTCGCCGGCGTCGTCGGCGCCGGCCTCGGCGTGGGCCAGGGCCGTCTTGACGCGCGTCTTCATCTCCGAGCGCACCGACTTGTTGCGGAGACGGCGCCGCTCGTTCTGGCGGTTGCGCTTCATCTGGCTGCGGATGTTGGCCACGGCCTGACGACCTTACCAGCGCCTGCCTGGCTGCCCGGCCACGGTGGGTCACACTCTGGGCATGAGGCTTCGCGGCCGGGAGGGCAACGAGCTGGCCCTCTCGATCGTGGGCTACCAGTTCCCCGACGAGACCGTCGACCCTTGGGACTCCAACGGCTTGTTGGTGTCCGTGCGGGTGGTGTCGCCCCACGGAACGTGGGAGGTCGTGGACCCCTGCCTCACCACGTGGGAGGCCCGCCAGCTGGCCATGTGGTTGTCGGCCGTCGCCCGGGGCGCGATGGCCCGCCCCACGTCCACCCTCTCCGAGCCCAACCTCACCGCGAGCGTCAGCGTCGATCTGAGCAGCCTCACGTCGCGCTACCAGCTGCGGGTGTGCTTCGAGCTGGAGAACCGCCCTCCGTGGGCGCCCACCGTCGCCGGAGGGCGAAACCTGTGCGTGGACCTCGACGTGGGCGCGTCCGACCTGGCGTCGGCCGCTTCCGCCCTGCGGGAGGACCTGGCCCGGTTCCCCCAGCGGGGCGACGACCCCACGCTGTGACCGAGCGCGACCGCCGGCAGGGGAGAATGGTGCGGTCGTGATCCCCCTCGAACGAACCCGCAACCTGGCGATCATCAGCCACATCGACCACGGCAAGACGACGCTGTCCGACCGGATCCTCGAGCTCACCGGCGCCGTCGACCCCCGGGAGATGCGCGCCCAGTTCCTCGACTCCATGGACATCGAGCGGGAGCGGGGCATCACCATCAAGGCCCAGAACGTCCGGCTGCGGTGGAAGGACCACACGCTCCACCTCATCGACACGCCCGGCCACGTCGACTTCGGCTACGAGGTGTCGCGGTCGCTGGCCGCCTGCGAGGGGGCGATCCTCCTCGTCGACGCCACCCAGGGGATCGAGGCCCAGACCCTCGCCAACTGCTACGCCGCCCTCGAGGCCGACCTCGAGATCGTGGCCGCCGTCAACAAGATCGACCTGGCCGTGGCCGACCCCGAGCGGGTGTCGGAGGAGATCGAGAAGGTGCTCGGCATCCCCGCCGACTCGATCCTGCGGATCAGCGCCAAGACCGGGCTGGGCGTCCCCGAGCTGCTCGACGCGGTGGTCGAGCGCATCCC
>DATACM010000244.1:0-5748 GCA_036259055.1 Acidimicrobiales bacterium
GCCGAAGTCACCTTCGCCCGAGTCGCCGCCGTCGTCCTGGGCGGCGTCCCCCCTCCCCTCTTCGTAGCCCCGCTCGTAGCCGTACCCACCGCCGCCACCCCAACCCCACCCACCGCCGAGCATCGACCCCAGCAGGAGGCCGGTGAACAGGTCGCTGCCCCCGAAGAACCCGCCGCCGTACCAGCCACCGCCGTAGCCCATGTAGGCGGGGCGGCCGTCCTCGTCGACCTCGACCGCCGGCTCGCCCCTCGGTCCCTGGACCCGCAGCTCCGGCGGCGGGGGCGGCGGCTCCCGACCGTCGATGCGCGCACGGGCCCGGGCGAAGGCGTACTGGCCCTCGGTCAGGGCCCGGCGGATCCGGGGCACGTCGTCGGGGTCGTCAATGGCATCGACCGCGGCCTGAGCCCAGCGATAGCGGGTGGCGCCGGCGTCGTAATCCTCCCGGGCGTCGGGGTGCATGGCCACCTGGGGCTCGAGGGCGACGACGTCGTCGGCCAACAGCTGCAGGTCGAGCCGGAGATCCCGGCGCAGGCCCTCGAGCCGCTCACGGCGTTCCTGCTCCTTGCGCCGACGGCGCCAGAGGAGGGCGCCACCGCCGACCGCCGCACCGCCCACCAGGAGCAAGGGGAGCACCGAGGAGCCTCCGTCGCCGCCGCCATCCTCGGCGGGGGCGTCACCGGCCTGGCCATCGGCGCCCGGGCGGTCGAGGGCCGAGGTCTCGAGGCGCTGGACGCTGGAGACGAACTCCCGGAGGACGGTGCCCGCCCCGTCGTCACGGTGCTGGCGGAGAACCTCGGTCGCAAGATCGCCGGCCTGGCCGCGCGGCAGCACGTCGCTGGCCGCCCGGAAGGCGTTGCCGGCCAGCACGGCGTAGGTGCCCCGGAGCCCGGTGGCGCGGCGGAGGGCGGTGACGACGTCGTTCGGGTCGCCGCCCGCCTCCTGTAGGACGGCGCCGGGCAGGACGGCCACGTACACCGGATGGCTGCCGGCCCGCACCTCGTCACGGATCCTCTCGGCGTCCTCCGCCGACACGGTCCGCTGGGCGTCGGGGTCGACGTAGACCGCGTCGGTGCGCAGCGCCTGGCCGGCACGGTCGATGATCGGACCGGCCGCCACGGCGATGCCCATGGCCGACAGGGCGAGCAGGACGACCAGGACCGTGGCGACGGCGACCACTGCCGAGCGGATGGTGCCTCTTCGCATGCTCGGGCCTCCGTCGACCGAGGTGGTCGTCGTAGCTACGTACCCCACGGCGGCAACCCCGCAACCGGCGGCCACCACCGGCTCGCGTCCTCCGTCACTCGTCCTCTTCGCCCCCGGCCAGCTCGGGGTCGGCGCTGACGGGCGACGCATGGTGCGCAACCATCCTCCAGTCGCCGCCGGGCCCCCGGCTGAAGAGGTTGAGGGCGGCCACGGTGGTCGCCGGCTGGGCGTCGGAGAGGATGTTCTCGTCGACCGACACCCAGGCGATGTCGCCGGCGACGTGGGTAGCCACGTTGGTCAGGATGAACTGGAGGTGCTGGTCGTTCTGGAAGAGGGCGAAGAACGACGCCGCCACCTGTCCCCAACCCCGGAGCGTCGCCCAGCCGGGGTGGGTGCACACCACCCTCTCGGAGTGCTCCCAGAGCCGGGACATGGCCTCGAGGTCGCGTTCCTCGAATGCGCCGTAGAACGCCTGGTTGGCGTGGCGGACGAGATCGGTGTCGTCGGTGACCGCGATGGCGTTCCTCCCGTCGCCCGGTCGGCCCGCGGCCTCGGCGAGACCTTGGCGCCCGGTGGCACGCTAGCGTCCCCGCAGTGCACCTCGTGCGCTCCGCCGACGGTGTTCCCGTCGCCGTGCACGAGCTGGGAGGCGCCGGCCCGCCCCTCCTGATCGTCCACGGCACCGGCTTCTGCACGGGGATGATGGCCCCTCTCGCCGCCGAGCTGGCGTCGCGGTTCCGCTGTGTCGGCCTCGACCTGCGAGGGCACGGCGACAGCCCCGCCCTCCCCGGCGCGAGCTACCACTGGCACCACTTGGCCGGTGACGTCGCCACCGTGGTCGACGCCGTGGGCCTGGCCCCGGCGTACGCCGTCGGTCACTCCTCGGGCGCCGCCGCCCTGCTGATCGCCGCCTCCGACCGCCCCAGCCGGTTCGAGGCGCTGTGGTGCTACGAGCCGATCGTCTGGCCCGACCCGCTGGCCCTCACCGACCGGGCGGAGGGCCTGGCCGCGGGCGCCGCCCGGCGCCGGGCGGTGTTCGGGTCACGCGAGGAGGCGGCCGCCAACTTCGGGGCCAAGCCCCCGTTCTCGGCGTTCGACCCTCGGGTGCTCGGGGCCTACCTGGACTGCGGGTTCACCGAGGGCCCCGACGGCGGTGTCGCCCTGCGCTGTCCGCCGGAGGTGGAGGCCCAGATGTACCGCATGGGCGTGGCCCACGACGGCTTCTCCCGCCTGCCCCGGGTAGGCTGCCCGGTGACGGTGGCACGCGGCAGCCGCAGCGAGGCGTTGGCGGCGGAGGTCGTGGCCGACCAGGTGGCCGCTCTTCCCAGGGGACAGGCGTTGGTGCTCCCCGACCTCGGCCACTTCGGCCCGCTGGAGGACCCTCACCGGGTGGCCGAGGCCGTCCTCGACGCCTTCCACCCGCCCGGCTAGCCACCGCCCACCGCCCGGTGGCATCCGCGTCGGCGTCACACCCCGGCGGTACGGTGAGGCCGATGTCGCTCCCGTTGCCCGGCTCGCTGACCCCGTCGAAGGTGGCGTCGTTCAAGGACTGCGCCCTGGCCTTCCGCTTCTCGGCCATCGACCACCTGCCCGAGCCGCCGTCGCCGTGGGCCACCAAGGGCACGCTGGTGCACCGGGCGCTCGAGCTGCTGCTCTGTGAGCCTCCCGCCCGCCGCACGCCGGCCACCGGCCTCGAGTGCCTGGCCCGGGCCCGGGCGGAGATGGCGGCCGACCCCGAGTACGTCGGGCTGGGGCTGACGCCGGAGGCCGAGGCCGAGTTCTCCGCCGACGCCGAGGCCCTGGTCAACCGCTACTTCGAGCTGGAGGACCCCACGACCGTGCACCCCATCGGCCTCGAGCTCCGCCTGGAGGCCAAGGTCGGCTCCCTCACCCTGCGGGGGGTCATCGACCGGCTCGACCTCGAGCCCGACGGCGGCCTGGTCGTCACCGACTACAAGACCGGCAAGGTGCCGGGTGTGGCCAACGAGCAGGCCCGTCTGGGCGGCGTGCACTTCTACGCCTTCCTCTGCGAGCAGGTCCTGGGCCGCCGTCCCGTCCGCATCCAGCTCCTCTATCTGAGCGAGCCGGTGGCGATCGTCGCCCAGCCGTCCGACCAGTCGATCCGGGGCCTCGAGCAGCGGACCCTGGCCATCTGGCGGGCGGTCGAGCGGGCGTGCGCACTCGACGACTTCCGGCCCCATCCCTCCCGGCTGTGCGAGTGGTGTTCGTTTCGAGAGTACTGCCCGGCGTTCGGGGGCGACCCGGCCCGGGCCCGGGAGCTGGCCGCCACCGCCTGAAGCCCGGTCCCCGGGAGGCCCGGCGAGGCCCCGTCCGGCCACCGCTACCGTCGTCGTCAGTGCCCAACCCGGTCGCCGCCGCCCGCCGGCACGTGCGGACGTTCGACTCCCGGGTCGACACCGCCTTCGACGCCCTCCGGGGCCGGCCGGCGGTGGACCGTGTCTTCTACGCCGCCTCCGAGCTGGGCGACTTCAGCCTGGTCTGGCTGCTGCTCGGCGGGGTGCGGGCCCTCCGGTCCGACCGGGACCTGGAGGCGGCGAAGCGCCTCGCCGTCGGTCTGGCCGCCGAGTACTTCGCCGTGAACGCGCTGATCAAGTCGGTCTTCCGCCGCCGCCGACCACCGTGGGAAGCGGACCGGCCGCTGCACGTCCGCCAGCCACGGACCAGCAGCTTCCCGAGCGGCCATGCCACCGCCGCCTGCGTCGCCACCATCCTGCTCTCCGAGGACGACCCGCTGTGGCCGCTCTACTGCGCCGTCGGGGTCGTGGTCGCCAGCAGCCGGGTGTACGTGAAGATCCACCACGCGTCGGACGTGCTGGCGGGAGTGGTCGTGGGCGTGGCCCTCGGGGTGGTCGGGCGCCGGCTCATGCCCCTGCCGCCCCCGCCCGACGGTGGGGACGACGGGCCGAAGCTCAGCTGACGCCGGCCTCTTCGAGCTCGGGCATCGCCGCCGCCTCGGCGGCGAGGAGCGAGCGCATGTCGAGGAGGAGGTCCGACACCTCGGACGCCGACACCAGCTCCCGCTGATGCAGGTGGCCCAGGCTGCGATCGATGATCTCAAGCGCCTGGTTGATGACGTCGCTCTCGAGTGTCTCGCTCATCAGTCTCTCCAACGCCCGGGCAGCCCGGCCTGTTCCGTCACTACCCCTTCGAAACCAGATCGTCACATGTTCGGCGGCCTCGAACCGCTCGGATGTCACACTACCCCCAGGAGGCCGCCAGGTGGCGGCTGCTACAGCCGGCCCCCCCTTGTGGCCGACGTCACTGTCACACCCGCCTGTCATCCTGGCACCATGCAAGAGCAGCTGGTCCTGGTCGAGCCCGTCGAGCGCCCGTGGGAGCTCGACGACCACACTCGGGAGATCGGTCGCCGGGGCGTGGAGCAGGCCCGGCAGGCCCTCCGCGACGCCAAGGCGGCCCGCCCGGCGGCGGCCTGACCGCCCGGTCGGGTCCCCACCGTCTCCGCTCGCGGCCTTCGGCCGCCGATCGTCCCTCTCGCCGGAGGTCTTCGCCATGCGCCGGGTCTTCGCCGCCGTCGCCCTGCTCGTGGGCTTCGCCGCCTGTCGGCTCGCCCCTTCTCCGGGCCCCTCGACGCCCGCTGTCGGCGTCGACGGGCGGGGCACGCTGGTCCGGGTGGTCGACGGCGACACCATCGTCGTCCGCGTCGGCGGTCACGACGAGCGGGTGCGCCTCATCGGCATCGACACTCCCGAGTCGGTGAAACCGGGCGGCCCGGTGGAGTGCTTCGGGAAGGAGGCGTCCGCCCACCTGGCGTCGCTGCTGCCTGAGGGGGTGGCGGTCCGCCTGGTGGGCGACGTCGAGCAGCGGGACCGCTACGGGCGGCTCCTGGCCTACGTCTACCGGGACGCCGACGGCCTCTTCGTCAACGCGGCGATGGCCCGAGACGGGTTCGCCGAGCCCCTCACCGTCCCGCCCAACCTCGCCCACACCGGCGAGCTGGCCGCTGCCGCCCGTAGCGCCCGGGAGAGCCGGCGGGGCCTGTGGGCGGCGTGCGCCACCGGCGCCACCGGCGCGGCACCGCCGACCCGGGCACCGCCTTGATCACGTCGGCGCCGGCCCCTCACCGGGCGGCTCGCCCCGCTCGGCCGCCTCCCGCCGCCCGAGGCGGCGGTTCCACCACCACAGCAGCCCGAAGCCGGCGACGGGCAGCGAGAGGAGGAGGATCTCGGCAGCCAGGCCGGCGGTGCCCCCGTGGGCGACGATCGAGGTCATGGCATCACGTCCCGAGGAGTAGGGCCAGGCCACCGACGGTGAAGGCGACCATGGCGGCGAGAAGGGGGTACTGCGACCGGCTCGCCTGCTGCTTCCCGAACAGGGCGATGGCACGGTCGTGGGCCAGTACCACGCCGGCCACGTGACCGGCGACGATGGCGGCGGCCTGCACGTAGGCGATCGTCGTCGTCGACACCGCCCGGTAGTCGACCGTCCGCCGGGCGGTACCGAAGAGGTCCCAGCCGCGGCCGAAAGGGTCAGAGGCGAACGCCAGCGCGGTCTGGCCCTCGAAGA
>DATACM010000245.1:0-1575 GCA_036259055.1 Acidimicrobiales bacterium
CAGACCCTGGCCGGCCACTTCAGCCGCGAAGACCACGAACCGGTCCGGGGCGCCGCCTACTTCTGGCAGTTCGGCAACGTCGTCTGGCTCGCCGTCCTGTGCGCCCTGTTCTTCTTCGCCTCCCACCACCAATGACGCCCCGTCCGCGACGTCGAGGGGCCTGACGTGCTCACCCAGTCGTCCAAGGTCTTCCTGCCCCTCTCCGCGGTGGCCTTGGTCTTTGCCGTCGGCTACATGGTCCTGACCGGCAACCGGGACGGCTTCCTGCTGTTCCTCGCCCTCACGGTGGTGGCCGGCTGTGCCGGCATCGCCGTGGCCCGGGTCCGGGAGAACGAGTTCCCTCCGGCCGTCCCGCCCGACGCTCCCCCGCCCGAGTACCGCGACGTCGCGCCGGGCCAGCCCCTCGTCGGCGGGCTGTGGGCGGCCACCGGTGCCCTGGCCCTCACCCTGCTGCTCACCGGGTTCGTCCTCGGCCCGCTCGCCACCGCCGGCGGGCTGGTGGTGGCGGTCGCGACCGTCGTCGGCTGGATGACCACCGTCTCGAGCGAGCACACCGGCCGGCGTATCGACCTGGCGCCTCTCGGGCTGCCGGTGCTCGGGCTGTTCACGATCTTCGCCCTCATGTTCTTCATCTCCCGGGTGTTGCTCGCCGTGCCCGAGCAGGCGTCGACCGCCATCGCCCTGGCGGTGGCCGTCGTCATCCTCGGGGGAGCGGCGGTGGTGGCCCTGCGCCCGAGCGTCTCCAGCCGGACGCTCGCGTGGGTGCTGGCCGTCTCCGGGGTGCTCCTCACCGCCGGCGGCATCGTGGCGGCGGCGGCCGGCCAGCGCGAGGTCCACCGGCCGCCCGGCGTCTCAGCCGGCCCGGTGTCGATCGAGGCGGTGAACAACCAGTTCGACCTACAGGAGTTCGAGCTGCAGGCCGACGTGCCGGCGGAGATCAGGTTCCACAACGAGGACGAGAACGTCCCCCACAACGTGGCGATCTACGGCGACGACAAGTACACCCAGGAGATCTTCGTCGGCGACATCCTCGCCGGGCCCGTCACCATCGACTACCGCTTCGAGGCCCCACATCCGGGCGAGTACTTCTTCCGCTGCGACGTCCACCCGAACATGGCCGGCAAGGTGAAGGTCGTCCCCGCCGAGGGGGAGCAGGAAGGCGGGCACTGAGGGTCGGCCGCCGGCAATTGGACGTTTGGCCGATCTGCGGGTGACAGTGGTAGCGACAGAGGGACCGGGGGCCGGACGGCACGGCTGAAGGGGAGGACACCAGGGGTGACGAGGCTGGCCAGGGGGCGGGCGCTGCGATCGCCCGGTCGTGCCCGGCGTCCCGGCCGCCCCGCCGCCGTCCTCGGGCTGTTGGCTCTCCTCGCCGCGGGGTGCGCCGAGAACGCGCCCATGGACACCCTCGACCCCGAGGGGCCCAACGCCCGCACGATCGACAACCTCATCAACCCGGTGTTCATCGTGGCGGCGGTGATCTTCGTCCTGGTCGAGGGCATGGTGCTGCTCTTCACCCTGCGGTACCGCCACCGCGACGACGCCCCCGAGCCGGTGCAGGTGCACGGCAACACC
>DATACM010000246.1:0-6262 GCA_036259055.1 Acidimicrobiales bacterium
CGATGGGACGTCCCCGGTGAGGGGCAGCCGGCGGGGGGCGGACGGGGCGACGGCGTCGAGATGGCGAGCGGCGCCCACCACCAGGTCGGCGCTGTCCACGGCCACGGCCGCGTCCTTGCCGCCGCCCCCGGCCAGGCCGCCGGCCACGCCCACCACGGCGACGACCTCAGGCACTGGCCACGATCCGCTGGCCCTCGTAGTCGGCCATCAGCACGTCGACGGAGACGACGCCGTTGGTGTGCTGCTCGCACGCCTCCCGGGCCATCTCGGACACCCTCTGGAGGGGCTCCATCGCGCCCTCGGCGATGCAGGTCTCGAAGAAGTGGCGGGCGGTGTTGGTGGCGGTCGCCGCCTTGACCACGGCGGCGGGCGCCTTCACCGACTTGGCCACCGCGGCGAGGAGCTGGCCGTCGACCTTGGACCGCCGGAAGTGGGTCATCATGACGCCCGAGGCCAGCTTGCTCAGCTTGCCCGCCATCCCCACGACGACGGCGTGCACCATGCCGACCTGGGCCATGCGCTTGAGGGCGGTGCCGGTGTAGTCGCCGACCTCCAGGAAGCACACCTCGTCGAGGCTCGGGAACAGGCGCATGGCCAGGCGCTCGGTGCGGCTGCCAGTGGCCAGCACCATGGTCGGCTCCCCCTGGGTGGCGGCCACGTCGATCTGCTGCACGATCGACGCCCGCCAGGCGGCGGTGGAGTACGGCTTCACGACGCCGGTCGTGCCGAGGATCGAGATCCCGCCGACGATGCCGAGCCGGGCGTTGGACGTGTGGGCGGCCATGGCCTCGCCATCGGGGACCGAGAAGACCACGGTCAGGGGCTCGTTGGTCACCTCGGCCAGGGCGGCGAGGATCATGCGCCGCGGCACAGGGGTGATCGAAGGCTCGCCGACGGGCAGGCCCAGTCCGGGCTTGGTGACGGTGCCCACGCCGGGGCCGGCGAGCAGCTCGGTCTCCGTCTCCGGCCCCCGGCGGGCCAGGCTCACCTTGGCGGTGATGCGGGCGCCGTGGGTGCAGTCCGGGTCGTCGCCGGCGTCTTTGATCACGGCGGCGCGCGTCGCTCCCTCGTTCTCCACCTCGAACCACTCGCGCGAGCCGTCGGGAAGGGAGACGTCGACCATCTTCGGCGGGCTGCCGGAGTACAGCCCCATGGCCGCCGCCTTGGCGGCGGCGCTGGCGCAGGTGCCGGTGGTCCACCCCAGGCGCAGGCCCCGGCTGTCTCGCCGCTCGCGGAAGGGCTCGGCCGGCTCCTCCCGCGGGGCACCCTTGAACGGGACGGGGAGGTTCGTCACTGCTGTCTCTCGGCCTGCGCCGGCCTCCCCGCCGTCGTCCCCGGGCGGGACCGGCGCCGGAAGCGGTGGGCGAAGTCCGGCCGGTACAGGTGGCTGCGGGCGGGCGGGGGGCCGCCTCGGTCACCGCCGAGCGCCGGGCCCACCAGCACGAGCACCGTGGTGGTGGCGCCGGTGGCGGCCAGGTCCTCGGCCAGGCGCCCGACGGTCGTGCGCACGACGACCTGGTCGGGCCACGACGCCCGGACCACGGCGGCCGCCGGTGTGTCGGGGTGGTAGGAGGACCCGGGGGCGAGCAGCTCGGCCTGGAGCTCGGCCAGCCGCGCCCCCGACAGGAAGGCGGCCAGCGTGGCGCCGTGAGAGGCGTAGTCGGCGACCGACTGGCCGGCCGGCATGGACGCCGACGTGCGCCCGCCCAGGCGGGTGAGCACGACGCTCTGGGCCACGCCCGGCACGGTCAGCTCCCGCCCGAGGGCGGCCGCCGCCGCTCCCAGGGACGACACGCCGGGCACGATCTCGAACTTCCGCCCCGCCGCCACGCACCAGTCGATCTGCTCCTGGATGGCGCCGTACACCGAGGGGTCGCCGGAGTGCAGCCGGACGATGGGCTGGCGGGGATGGGCGGCGTAGACGGCCAGCACGTCCTCGAGGGTCATCCCCGCCGAGTCGTGGACCTCGGCGTCGGGCCGGGCGTGCTCCAGCACCGCGGCGGGCACGAGCGACGACGCCCACACCACCACGTCGGCGGCCGCCAGGCGGTCGCGGCCCCGCAGGGTGAGCAGATCGGGCGCGCCGGGGCCGGCCCCGACGAAGGAGATCATGGGTCTGTCCGCCCGGCGGGGGGCACGATCACCGTGACCAGGTAGGAGGCCGGGCCGGCGGCCAGGTCGGCGGCGGGCGCCACCCGCTCCCCGGGGAGACCGAGGAGCTCGCCCGCGACCGCCCCGCCCAGGCGGCCGGCCTCGGCCAGGCGCTTGGCCACCGCCGGCAGGTGGCGACCGCCCTTGTACACGACGACGGCGGCCTCCGGATCGTCGACGACGGCGTCGAGCGACGCCGGCCCGTCGAGGGCGGTCACGAGGGACAGCCGCTCGGTGCCGGCCAGGAGCACCGTCCCCGAGCGGGCGGCGAGGGCCTGGAACGCGGTGATGCCGGGAACGGTGTGCACCTCGGTGCCGGGGCGCCGCTCGCGCACGGCCGCCGCCAGCGCCGGGAAGGTGCTGTAGACGTTGGGGTCGCCCAGCGTCACGAACGCCACGTCCTCACCGGCGTCGAGGCAGGCGGCGACCCGGTCGGCGGCCGCCGCCAGGGCGGCATGGCGCGCCTCGCCTGCGGTCATCTCGAAGGCCAGCCGCTCCACCGCCACCTCGGGGCACACCTGGCGGACGATCGACTCGGCCCGACCGACGGCGTCGAGGGCGGTGGCGGGGGCGAAGACGCGGTCCGCCCGGCGCAGGACCCGGACGGCCTGCAGGGTGACCAGCTCCGCATCGCCGGGGCCCACCCCCACACCGGTCAGCGCACCGAGTGGAGCAGCCGCAGCGGACTCGCACCGGCTTCCCGAGCTCACGGCGCCAAGGACTGTAGTTCGTCAGGCATCGGCGCCGGCTGGCCGTCCGGACCTCGCGGCCGCCGCCACGAAGCGCTCGGCGAGGAGAGGGTCGGACGCCAGGTGCACGTGGAGGTAGGACGCCAGGAGGGTGGGCGAGGCGAACCCGCCCCGGCCCTCGCCGTCCCGGCCGTGCCAGCGCAGGGCGGCGCCCCCGGGCTCGACGGTCGAGTAGTGGAACTCGTGGCCCCGGAGGGCCGTCCCGGTCCGGCCCAACGGCGTGTCGACGGCGGTGCGGGCCCGCCGGTAGCCGAGGGTGAGACGGGGCGTCATGCGCGCCTCGGCCGCCACCGCCCCGGCCATGGGATGGCCGTCGAGGGACCGGGAGAGCCAGAGCAGCCCCCCGCACTCCGCCCAGGTGACCAGCCCGGCGTCGACCCGCCGGCGGGCGTCGTCGAGAAGGGGTCGGTTGGCGGCCAGCCCGGCGGCGAAGACCTCCGGGAAGCCCCCACCGGCGTAGAGGGCGCCCACGCCGTCGGGCAGCCGGCTGTCGGCCTCCGGGTCGACGGGGACGAGCTCGGCCCCGGCCTGCTCGAGCAGCTCGAGGTTGTCGGGGTAGGTGAAGGCGAACGCCCGGCCGCCCAGGACGGCGACGCGGGCGGATGCCGAATGCCGGGCCTCGGGGGGCGGCCCGACGGGCAGCGCGGGGGCGGAGGCGGCGAGGCGGAGGAGGCGGTCGAGGTTGCAGCCGCTCTCGACCGCGCCGGCGAGGCGCTCGAGCGCACCGCCCACGGCGGCGGGGGCCTCCACGACCGGCACCAGCCCCAGGTGGCGCTCCCGCCACGCCAGGGCCTCGTCCCTCCGCAGCACGCCCACCACCGGGACGCCCAGCGGGGCCAGCGCCCCCCGCAGCATGTCCTCGTGGCTGTCACCGCCCACCCGGTTGAGGACCACGCCGGCCACGCGGACCGCGGGGCTGAACGTGGCGAAGCCGTGCACCAGGGCGGCCACCGACCCGCTCATGGCCGAGGCGTCCACCACCAGCACCACGGGTGCGTCGAGGAGGGCGGCTGCCTGGGCGGTGCTGGCTACCGGCGCTGGACCGTGCTCGCCGGCGGCCCCGTCGAACAGCCCCATGACCCCCTCCACGACGAGGACGTCCGCGCCCGTCGCCGCCCGGGCGGCGAGGGGGACCACCGTCTCGGCGCCGCACATCCAAGGGTCGAGGTTGCGCCCGGGACGGCCGGTCGCCAAGGCGTGGTACCCGGGGTCGATGAAGTCGGGGCCGACCTTGGCCGACGCCACCGCCACGCCCCGGCGCCGGAGGGCGGCCATGATCCCGGTGGCCACCGTCGTCTTGCCCACGCCCGACGAGGTCCCGGCGACGACGAGGCGGGGACCGAGCGTAGGCACGGCCGGCATCTTGGCACCGGCGCCGAGCAGCGGCATACCTCACCGAGCTGTCGACGGAGTGACCGCGACCATGCCTACTGTGGGCCACCCATGACCGCCGAGCGCGACGACGCCGTGGCGACCGAGCAGCCCGCCCCCGAGCCGCCGCCCGAGATCCCTCGGTCGGTCGTCGTCCTGCGCCGGACCCGGCGCGTGCTGTGGACGGCGGTGGCGGTGGCCCTCCCCGTCACCATGCTGGTGGCGGTCCTCGCAACCCGGCCGTCGGCCCGCAGCCGTGCGCCGCGCTCGGTGCTCATCGGCAAGCCGGCGCCGGCGGTTGAGGCCAAGACCATCGACGGCGAGTCGGTGCGGCTCGCCGACCTCCGGGGCCGCTGGGTGGTCGTCAACTTCTTCGCCACCTGGTGCGTACCCTGCGAGCGGGAGCACCCCGAGCTGATCGCCTTCCGCGAGCGCCACCAGGCGGCGGGCGACGCCGAGGTGGTGGGCGTCGTCTACAGCGACTCGGTGAGCAACGTGAAGGACTTCCGGGCATCCCGTGGTGGCGACTGGCCCATGCTCACCGACCCCGACGGCCGCATCGCCATCGACTTCGGCGTGGCCGGTGTCCCCGAGTCGTTCCTCATCGACCCACGCGGCGTCATCGTGACCAAGCTCCTGGGCGGCGTGCGCGCCGCCGACCTGGAGTCGCTGCTCGGGGAGGCCCGCGCCGCCCGACCCTGACGCCGGGGTGCTACACCAGCCCCATGGCGGTGCTGGAGGTGGAGGGGCTCCGCAAGGAGTACCGGCGGCTCCGCAAGCCCCCCGTCGTGGCCCTGGACGGGCTCGATCTCAGCGTCCCCGCCGGCGGCGTCTTCGGGTTCCTCGGGCCCAACGGCTCGGGCAAGACGACGACGATCCGCTGCCTGCTCGGCCTGGCCCGTCCCACTGCCGGCGCGTCGAGGGTGCTGGGGGCCGACTCCCAGCGCCAGCTCCGCTCCGTGATCGGACGGGTGGGCTCGCTGGTGGAGACACCCGGGCTCTTCCCCGGCCTCTCCGGACGGCAGAACCTCGCCCTGCTGGGACGGCTCGACGGCATAGGCGCGCCGGAGGTCGAGCGGGTGCTCGAACGGGTGGGGCTGACCGAGCGGGCCGACGACGCGGTGCGGGGCTACTCCCTCGGGATGCGCCAGCGCCTGGGCGTCGCCATCGCCCTGCTCAAGGACCCGGAGCTGCTTGTGCTCGACGAGCCCGCCAACGGGCTCGACCCTGCCGGCATCAAGGAGGTCCGCGACCTCCTCAAGGGCCTCGGTGCCGAAGGCCGCACGGTGTTCGTCTCGAGCCACATCCTCGCCGAGGTGCAGCACGCGTGCGACCGGGTCGCCATCCTGGCCCGGGGCCGGTGTGTGCGGTCCGGCCCGGTCGAGGAGGTGCTGGCGGGCGGGCGCCGTACCGGGCTGATCGTCCGCCTGGCCGACCTGCAGGCCGGTGTGGCGGCCCTCGCCGACGCGGGGATCCCTGCGACCCTTGGTGACGGGTTCATCCGGGTGGAGCTGCCGCCGGCCGATTCCGAGGAGGTCACCAGGGCCCTCGCCCGGCGCCGGCTGTACCTCACCGAGCTCCGTCCCGAGGAGCGGAGCCTCGAGGCGGTGTTCCTCGAGCTGACCGGGGAGAGCGGGGGCGAGCTGTGAAGGCGCTCGTGGCCGGCGAGCTGCGGCGCCTGCTGGGCCGCCGCCTCGTCCGGGTGCTCGCCCTCGTGGCCTTCGCCGCCATCGCCCTCACCGGGGTCCTGGTGTTCGTCAACACCGAGGACGTCTCGAGCGCCGAGCTGTCGGCGCGCCGCAGGCAGGCCGAGGCCGAGTACCAGCAGTGCGTCGAGCGAGGCGGCCCCGACGCGGGGCCTCGTGAGCTGCCCGACGAGGGCGGTCCAGGGCTCCGCATCCCGGTGGAAGAGCGCTGTGGCCACGCCGTCGGCGGCGTCGACGACCCTCGCTTCGCGCTGGCCGACCTCAAAGGAATCCTGCAGGCGACGA
>DATACM010000247.1:0-3217 GCA_036259055.1 Acidimicrobiales bacterium
GCCATCTCCGACGAGGAGAAGGAGGTCATCGCCTACCACGAGGGCGGCCATGCCGTGCTGGCCTACGTGATGGAGCACGCCGACCCGGTGCACAAGGTGACGATCCTGCCTACCGGCATGGCCCTCGGCGTCACCCAGCAGTTGCCCTTGGAGGAGCGCCACATCTACCAGCGGCCCTACATCGAGGACTCGCTGGTGGTGCGCCTGGGCGGGCGGATGGCCGAGGAGCTCATCTTCGGCACGATCTCCACCGGGGCCAACAACGACCTGGTGGGCTGCACGGAGCTGGCCCGCAAGATGGTGCGGGAGTGGGGCATGAGCGACCGCATAGGCCCCATGGCCTGGGGCTCGCAGGGCATGGTCTTCCTGGGCGAGGACCTCATGCACAGCCGCGAGTACAGCGACGACACCGCGAGGGTGATCGACGAGGAGGTCGAGCACATCCTGCGCGAGCAGGAGGACCGGGCCCGCGAGGTCCTGCGCCGCCACCGGGACGGCCTCGACGCGGTGGCCCGGTCGCTGCTCGAGCACGAGACCATCGACGGCGCCGAAGTCGGCCGCCTGGTCGACGAGGCCGCCGGCCACCAGGTCCGGCGCCGTCCTCCCCGCCCGCCCGAGGCCGACAACGACGGCGCCCCGGTGCGCGCGGGCGCCGCCCCGGCCCCGGACGGGGCCCGGCGCGCCGCTCGCTGACCCTCGAACCCCCGTGAGTCCCTTCACCGCAGACGTCGCATCCGCGCTGCGCGGCCCGGAGTGGCTCCGGGCCAGGCGGGTGGCGGCCGCCGAGCGATTCGCCTCCCTCTCGCTGCCGACGGAGTCGGAGGAGATCTGGCGCTACAGCCGCATCTCCGAGCTCGACCTCGACGCTTACGCCCTCTCCGATCCCACCACCCCGGCGGCCGGCACCGACGGTGCTCCGGTGCTCACCGAGGTCGAGTCGGCCATCGGCCTGGCCGGCGCGCGGGCGGCCCTGGCGGTCGTGCACAACGGCCGGCTCGTGCACGTCGAGGTCGAATCCGACCTGGCCGCCCGCGGCCTGGTCGTCGCCGACGTCGCGGGCGTGGAGGACGGTGAAGACCTCCTCGGCGCGGTGTGGGCCGACGCCGAGCCCGCCGACGCCTTCGGGGAGCTCAACGCCGCCTTCCTGGACGGCGCCGTGGTCGTCCGGGTGCCCGCCGGGCTCGACGTCGACCGGCCCGTGCTCGTCTTCCACTGGATCGACGCCGACGGCTTGGCCGTCTTCCCCCGAACGGTGGTGGACGCCGGCCCGAACAGCGGCGTCACGGTCGTCGAGCACCAGGGGTCGTCCGACGTCGCCGCCTTCGTGGACCCGGTGGTCGAGGTGCGGGCCGCCCAGGCCGCCCGGGTCAGCTACCTCAACCTCCAGGACCTGGGCCCGCGGGTCTGGCAGGTGGGGCACCAGCTGAGCGACGTGGGCCGGGACGCCACCCTTCACTCGTCGGTGGTCGCCCTGGGGGGGTCGTACGCCCGGGTCCGCACCGACTCCCGCATCTCCGGCCAGGGAGGGACGGCCGAGCTGACGGCCGTGTATTTCGCCGACGGCGACCGCATGCATGACTTCCGCACCCTCCAGGACCACGCCGCCCCGTCGTCGACCAGCGACCTCCTGTTCAAGGGCGCGGTGCAGGACAGGGGCCGTTCGGTGTACTCCGGCCTCATCCGCGTGCGCAAGGAGGCCCGTGGCACCAACGCCTTCCAGACCAACCGCAACCTGGTGCTCACGGAGGGGGCGGAGGCATCGTCGGTGCCCAACCTGGAGATCGACACCAACGACGTCCGGTGCAGCCACGCCTCGGCGGTGGGCCCCATCGACGAGGACCAGCGCTACTACCTGGAGACGCGGGGAATCCCGCCGGCGGTGGTCGAGCGCCTCATCGTCCTCGGGTTCTTCAGCGAGGTGCTCGACCGCCTGCCCACCCCGTCGCTCGTGGGGCCACTGCGCAGCACGCTGGCCGGACGGCTGGCCACGGGCAGATGACCTTGAGCGCTCAGCGCCAGCGGCTGTGCGCGGTGGACGAGCTCGCCCCGGGGGCGGCCCGTCGCTTCGACTTCGGGGAGCACCGCATCGCCCTCGTCCGCATCGGCGACGACTTCTACGCCATCGGCGACCGCTGCAGCCACGCAGACTTCTCGCTCTCGGAGGGCGAGATCTGGCCCGACGAGCGCGAGATCGAGTGCTGGAAGCATGGCAGCACGTTCTCGTTGGTGACGGGCGAGCCGCAGTCGCTGCCCGCCACCCGGCCGGTTCCCGTGTACAAGGTCACCGTCGACGGCGGGACGGTGTGGGTGGACCTGCCGTGAGGACGACGAGGATAACGCCGCTCCCTGGGCATTGGGTCAGGAAGATCGCGCTTTTTGGCGTTCTCAGCGCGCCAGAACGGCGGCCCGCCCGCTCTGGCACACGGACCGCGGTCGGAACGAGCGACTTTGGTGACCCAATTCGGGGGGTCGAGGGAGGAGGGATCCCGTGAGCACGCTTCGCATCGAGGACCTGCACGCCGGCGTCGAGGGCCAGGAGATCCTGCGCGGCGTCGACCTCGAGGTCTCCAGCGGCGAGGTCCACGCGGTGATGGGCCCGAACGGCTCGGGCAAGTCGACGCTCGCCCACGTGATCATGGGCCGGCCCGGCTACGAGGTGCACGGCGGCAGCATCACCCTCGACGGCACCGACCTCCTCGCCCTGGAGCCGTGGGAGCGGGCCATGGCCGGCCTCTTCCTGGCCCTCCAGTACCCCACCGAGGTGCCGGGAGTGTCCCTGGCCGACACCCTCGCCGAGGCCATGCGGGCGCGGGGCCGGGATCCCGGCGACCTGTCCGGGCTCGTGCGCGTGGAGGCCGAGCGCATCGGCATGCCCACCGCCCTGCTGACCCGCCCGCTCAACGTCGACCTCTCGGGCGGCGAGAAGAAGCGAAACGAGACGCTCCAGCTGGCCGTGCTCGAGCCCAAGATCGCCGTGCTCGACGAGATCGACTCAGGCCTCGACGTGGACGCCCTGCGGGTCGTGGCCCGGCGGGTGGAGGCGCTCACCGGCGAGCAGAACCTCGGCGTGCTGGTCATCACCCACTACAGCCGCCTCCTGCAGCAGCTCCTCCCCGACCGGGTGTCGGTGCTGCGGGCCGGCCGCATCGTGGCCACCGGCGGGCCCGAGCTGGCCGACGAGCTCGAGCGCACCGGTTACGCGGGGTACGAGAACTAG
>DATACM010000248.1:0-2167 GCA_036259055.1 Acidimicrobiales bacterium
TCGCCTACGTGCGCTTCGCCGAGGAGCACCCGGGCCACTACCGGGTGCTGTTCACCGCGGCGGCGCCGGCCGGCGTCTCTGAAGAGCGGGCCCGGCATCCCGGAGGCCCGTCGTTCACCCTCCTCCTCGACACCATCCAGCGGTGCCTCGACGCCGGCGCGCCCGTCCCGCCGGGCGGGATGCCTGGTTCCTCGCCGCCCAGGTGTGGATCACCGGCCACGGGCTGATCGACCTCCGCTACGGTCAGCGCTTCCCCTTCCCCTGGCCGCCGGCGGAGACGCTCCTCGACGCCCTCCTCGCCGACCTGGGCTTGGCGGCGCCGCACCCCCGCAGGCGCCGCCGCCGCTGACCGTCTTGGTCGGCCCGGCGTCCTCGACCGTCCCCCGGTACCATCGGGGCGTGCGCAGAGACGAGATCGTCGAGGTCGTCGAGGTGAAGCCGCTCACGGTCGCCGACGTGCCGGCGGACGACGCCGAGCGGATCGCCCCCCAGCCGCCAGCCCGGCCCCAGCCTCTCCGGGCTTGACCCTCGGCCCGCCCGCGCCGACGCGGGAGGAGCCCGTCATCGCCTGGAAGCGGGGCCAGGTCCTCCTGCGCCCCGACAGTCCGGAGGTCCGCTTCGCCGGCACCGTCCGGTCGGACCTGCCCTACCGTGCCGACGACGTGTTCCGCTGCGAGCGGGGGCACCGCCGCGTCGACCCCGAGTGCTCCTGCGGGTTCTACGCCTTGGCCGACCCATGGTCCCTTCCCCACAGCGTGATGACGACGGCCGTGCTCCGCGTGGAGCTCGAGGGTCGGGTGGTCCGCCATCGGGCCTGCCTGCGGGCCGAGCGCCAGCGCGTCCGCGCCGTGACCTTCGACGGCTGGTGCTCGTACTGCACGGGCAGGGCGGTGGTGGTCGCCGGCGTGCGGTCGCCTTGGGGCCAGATCCCCGCGCCGTGGCTTCGGGCGGTTCCGGTGTGCCCGGCCCACCAGAGGCTCTTCGAGGTCGTGGCCGACGCCCGGCGGCTCGCCCGGGCCACCGGAGCGGACGTGCGCTGGGACACCGATTCCGAGTCACGGGCCTCCCGCTCGCTGCGCCGCTTGTACCGGGCGGCCAGCGGCGCCCTTCCCTGAGCGGCCAGAGCGCGGTCGCCCGCTCCTCGTCGGGCCGAGCGACGCTTTCGTCCAGACGCTGCCCCCGACGCAGCAGCGAAGAAAATCCGGATCAGGCAACGCCCTGAGGACTCTGTTCGGTGGCGTCCCGGTTGGCGAGGCGTCAACGCGTCCTGAACAGGAGGAGAAGCAGAGTGAAACGAGCTGTTCGTTCCCTCTTCGTCGCCGCCCTAGCGCTTCCCATGGCCTTCGCCGGGGTCGCGAGCGCGACGCACAGTCCTGGTGCTGGTGACGGGCCGCCCAACGACTTCGTCGTGGGCGGTGGCCACCACGGTCTTCCTGACACGCAGTTCACCGTCTCGGCGCGAAGCGGTCCTTCCGGTGAGGATCCCAAGGGTCAGCTGAGCTTCAAAACCGAAGACGGGCCACGGTTCCTTGCCGACGTCACCTGCGTCATCATCGAAGGTAACGAAGCCATTGTCACTGCCGTCATCAAGAGGCCGGCATCGAACGCCGGTGACGTGTTGGTGATGCACGCGGTGGACAATGGCAATCCGAGCGAGTCGACCCCGGACCTGCTTCGCTTCTCCTTCGTCCCCTTCATCCGCGAGTCCCCCGCGAACCCGGGGTGCTTCCTGCCCGTGCTGCCCCCCGTTCCTGTCACGCAGGGGAACATCGTCGTCCACGACGCGTGATGGACGTGGCCGCACGGCGCTGACGACCCGTCGGCATGCCGGTCCAGAAGGCCCCGAGGCCTGGGCCTCCGGGCCTTCGCTTTTCGTCTTGTCGCCGAGCTCCCCCCTCGGGCGATCGCTTGTCTCCGCACAGCCGTCACGAGCTGAGTCGGCAGGATTGACGTTCCCGAACGCCTGCGGCGACCCGGGCATCGTCGGATCGACGAGGACGTTCCTGACGAGGGTGAGGGGACGTGCCAAACAGTCGGACGCGCAAACTCGACGAATCCCCCACCAAGGCGCGACACTGTGGCACCGTTGGTCTGAGGGTCCCGAGGCGCCCCCTCCGCCCCGAACCAACGGTGGCGGGAGGTGCCATGTCGTCCCGCGAAGACGTGT
>DATACM010000249.1:0-3428 GCA_036259055.1 Acidimicrobiales bacterium
CGCCGGCCCCAGGGCGATGGTGCCCTGGTCGAGGTCGAGGGTGACGGTGCCGTCGGGAGCCTTCGAGCGCACCTCGGCGCCGGCCCCGGGGATGAAGCCGTGGTCGTCCAGGTAGACAAGGGCCTCGAGGTCGACCTCGACCTGCTCGGTGACCCGCTCGAGGCGCACCCGCTCGCCCAGCTCCACCTCGGCAAGGGCCAGGAGGTCCTCGCGGGCGGGCCCGGCGCCCGGGATGGGGTTGCCGTGCGGGCAGGTCGTGGGGTTCTCCAGCAGGGCGACCAGGTGCTCCTCGACCTCGTCGGAGATGACGTGCTCCCAGCGGCAGGCCTCGATGTGGGTCTTGTGCCACGGGAGGCCGATGACGTCGGTGAGCAGGCGCTCGGCCAGCCGGTGCTTGCGCACGACGCTCACCGCCCGCTCGCGGCCCTTGGGGGTGAGGTGCAGGGCTCGGTCGCGGACCTCGACCCACCCCTCTCCGCGCAGGCGGCGCACCATCTCCGACACCGACGGCGGCGAGTGGCCGAGATGCTCGGCCAGGCGCGCCTGGATGACGCGCGTGCCCTCCTCCTCGAGCTCCCAGATCGCCTCCAGGTACTCCTCGAGCGGGGGGTGGAAGCCGTCCTGCACGCCCGTCATCGTACCTGGGGCACCGGCTCTCCTCCCGCCTCCGGCGGCCGTACGATGCGCTCAGATGGCCAAGGTGATGCTGCTCGACGGCAACTCGCTGGCCTACCGCGCCTTCTTCGCCCTGCCCACCGACCTGGCCACGGCGTCGGGGCAGGTCACCAACGCGGTGTACGGCTTCACCTCGATGCTCATCAACCTGCTGAAGGACCACGCCCCCGACGCCATCGCGGTGGCCTTCGACCGCCCGGAGCCGACCTTCCGCCACGAGCTGGTGGCCGACTACAAGGCGGGGCGATCGGAAGCCCCCGACATCCTGCGCCAGCAGATGGGCCTGGTCCGCCAGGTGGTCGAGACCCTCCGCATCCCCATCGTCGAGGCGCCCGGCTACGAGGCCGACGACGTCATCGCCACCTTGGCCACCCAGGCGCGCGACCGCGGCGACGAGGTCGTCATCGTCACGGGCGACCGCGACACCTACCAGCTGGTCGAGGACCCCTACGTCCGGGTCCTGTACAACCGCCGCGGCGTCAGCGACTACGTCCTCTACGACGAGGCCGGCATCGTGGAGAAGACGGGGGTCCACCCGCGCCTGTACCCGCAGTACGCCGCCCTTCGGGGCGACCCCTCGGACAACCTGCCCGGGGTCCCGGGCGTGGGCGAGAAGACGGCGGCCCGCCTCATCAACACCTACGGCGACCTCGACGGCGTGTTCGCCCACGTCGCCGAGTGCACGCCCAAGCTGCGGGCCAGCCTGGCCGCGTCCGAAGCGCAGGTGCGGGCCAACGCCCAGGCCACGCCCCTCGTCCGCGACCTCGACCTGCCCGTCGCCCTCGACGACCTCAAGATGGGCCCGTGGGACCCCGAACAGGTGCGCTCCCTGTTCGGCTTCTTGGAGTTCCGCACCCTGTACGACCGCCTGATCGAAGCGACCGGCGACCAGCAACCCGCCCCACAGCTTTCAGAACCGCTCGACGTCGAGGTGGTCCCGGTGCGGGACGCGGAGAGGGCGACGGAAGTCCTTCGAGAGCTGGAGGGGCCGCTAAGTGTCGCGGCGGCGTGGGAAGGGGAAGAAGCCAGGTCCCCACTGAAAGGGGTGGCGATAGCAGAGGGCGGAGGGGGCCGGGTGGCCCGTAGGGAGGGGCCCCCATGGGGGAGGGACCCTGAGGGACAGGACCCGGCCCCCGGGGGCGAGAGGCCCTGGTGGTTCGCGGCCGACGTGTTGCAAACAGAGCCAGCGAAGAAGGCCCTCACCGACCTGTTTGCACCGGGCGGTCCCCCCCTCCACGCCCACAACGCCAAGGTCCTCATCCGCGGCCTCGACCGCCTCGACGTCGACGTCCACACCCTCGACGTCGACACGGCGGTGGCCGCCTACCTGATCGACCCGGCCGAGTCCCAGTACGTCCTCGAGGACCTCGCCCTGCGCTACCTCGGGCTCGAGCTGCGTTCGCCCGACGCCCCTCCTCCCGGCCAGCTCGACCTCGACGGCGGGAGCAGCGACCCGTCGCAGGACGCCGGCCGGCGCGCCGCGGCCGTCGCCCGCCTCGCCCCTCGCCTCGCCGAGGTCCTCGACACCCGCTCGCTGCGCTCTCTCTACGACAACGTCGAGCGGCCTCTCGTCCGGGTGCTGGCCCGCATGGAGAAGGCGGGCGTGCGGGTCGACGTGGCCCAGCTGCGCCAGCTCTACGAGGGCCTGGTGGCCGAAGGCCGCCAGCTGGAGGTCCGCATCCAGGAGCTGGCGGGGGAGCCGTTCAGGGTCAACTCGACCCCCCAGCTCCGCCACATCCTGTTCGACAAGCTCGGCCTCCAGCCCCAGAAGAAGACGAAGACGGGGTTCTCCACCGACGCCGCCTCCCTCGAGAAGCTCCGGGGCCAGCACGAGATCATCGAGCCCCTCCTGCGCTACCGCGAGGTCGAGAAGCTGCGGTCGACCTACGGCGAGAGCCTGCTGGGCGAGGTGGGCGACGACGGCCGCATCCACGCCACCTTCAACCAGACGGTGGCCCGCACCGGCCGCCTGAGCTCCGACCGGCCCAACCTGCACAACATCCCGATCCGCACCGAGGAGGGCCGCCAGATCCGGCGGGCGTTCATCCCCGCCGAAGGGTGCCGCTTCCTGGTCGCCGACTACAACCAGATCGAGCTGCGGGTGATCGCCCACCTGGCCCAGGACCCCGGGCTCATCGAGGCCTTCGCCTCCGGTCAGGACATCCACCGGGCGACGGCGGCCCGCATCTTCGGCGCCGACCCGTCGGGGGTGACCATCGGCCAGCGGTCGAAGGCCAAGATGGTCTCCTACGGCCTGGCCTACGGGATGGAGGCCTACGGGCTCGGGCAACGTCTGGGCATCACCACCGAGGAGGCGGCCGCCATCCTCGACGCCTACTTCGAGGCCTTCCCGAGCGTGCGCTCGTACATGGAGCGGACGGTGGCCGAGGCCCGCGACCGGGGGTACACCGAGACGCTCTTCGGCCGCCGTCGCCAGATCCCCGAGCTCTCGTCGACGAACTACCGGCTGCGCCAGGCGGGGGAGCGTCAGGCCATGAACGCCGGCATCCAGGGCCTGGCCGCCGACATCTTCAAGGTCGCCCTCGTCCGCCTCGACCGCTCGCTCGAGCAGACGGGACGCCGGAGCCGCCTGGTGCTGCAGGTGCACGACGAGGTCATCCTCGAGGTACCGCCGGACGAGGAGCAGGCGGTGGCGACGCTCACCCTCGAGGCCATGCGGGGGGCAGCCGAGCTGTCCGTCCCCCTCGAGGTCAACCTCTCCTGGGGCGACAGCTGGGCCGACGCCAAGGGGT
>DATACM010000250.1:0-3738 GCA_036259055.1 Acidimicrobiales bacterium
GCGGTGATAACCCGGCGAAGTGGGTCGGCGGCCGCCACCGGAGCCATGGTGGCCACGGCATTCGTGGCCACTGCCTGGGTGACGGGCGACCCGACGACCGTGCTGGCGGCGCTGACTGCACGGTTGGCGCCGGCCTGGGCCGTCTGGGCCGGTGCGCCGCTGGTTCCCGCCCGGCGAGACGGACGGTCTCGGGGCGCCACCGGTGCGGTGCGCCCGGCGGTCGGCGGGGGGGCGCTGTCGGGGCCGGCTCGGTCCAGGCGGGCGAGGACGGCGACGACGGCGGCGGGGACCGGTACCGCCCGCCGCAGGGACGCACCCAGCTCCTCCACGTCCGCCCGCCGTCGGCGGCATTCCGGGCACTCGGCGAGATGCCGCTCCACCTCGGCGCGGCGCCGGTCGGTGAGCGTTCCGGCAACGTAGGCGCCCAGGCGGTCCACCGTCGCCTGGCATTCGCGCCGGGCGTGGTTGTCCACGAGGGCCTGCAGGTAGCGCTCGCGTAGCCGGGCCCGCGCCCGCAGGGCGAGCTGGGCGACGTTGTTGGGGGACAGGCCCAGCACGCCGGCGGCTCGGGCGGGGGGCACCCGCTCCACCTCGGTGAGCCACAGCACCGACTGCCACCGTTCGGGCAGGCCGCGGAACGCCTGGGCGATGAGTGCCGACTCCTCGCCCGCCACCAGCTCGTCCGACGGACCGCCCCGCGCCTCGGTCTGGTCGAAGGCGGCCAGGTCCCCGGCCGGCCCGACTCGGTCGGAGCGGCGGAGGTGGTCGATGGCGGCGTTGCGGGTGGCCGCCAGCAGGTAGGACCGGAAGTCGAGGGTCCCGACGCGCCCCGAGGTCAGGGCGGCGAACACCCGGGTGAAGGCCTCGGCCACCGCGTCGGCGGCGTCGTCAGTGTTGGCGGCGACGCTGCGGGCGACGCGCTCGGCGGCGGGGGCGTGGCGGCGGTAGAGCTCGGCCAGCGCGGCCTCGTCGTTGATCGACGCCGCCCGTACCAGGGCGGCGTCGGAGCAGTTCGCCGTGTCTTCGAGGGCTTGGAGTCGCCTGGCCATGTGTCGCCCGTCCCCGCCACCGGGGAGGTGGCCGGCTGATAATACTCTTGCAATCTCCCTTCGCGGCCGGCGGGTCACGGCCAGTGGGCGGGTGGGACTGCGGGTTAACGTCGGGCCGCCCGCGACGTGAGGAGAGACAGTGCCCCAACGAGGTGACAGCGGCTGGGAGGAGCACGAGCACGAGGCCGTGACCCACTCCCATCACCACTTCCACGTGACCCACAACTTCCGGGAGATGAGCGGCGCCTTCGAGCACCTGAGCTCGGAGCACGAGCACGAGCACGACCACGCCGGGATCCGTCACAGCCACTACCCCCACGAGGACTTCGAGCGGGAGCACCAGGGCGAGGCGCACGTGCACGACCACGGCGAGCCGGTGAAGCCGGCGAGGGCCTCCAAGAAGGCAGCCAAGGCGACCAAGAAGGCGGCCAAGGCGACCAAGGAGCCGAGAGGCGGCTGACCCCTCGCTGCGCAGACGCCGCCGTTCTCAGCGAACGCTCCGACCGCTCACAGGCTGCTCCCAGCGGCGGGTGGTTGCCTCCTGGCATGGAGACCTCGACGACCACCGCTGACGGGAACCCGCCGGAGGGCGCTCGCCCGTCGTCCGGCGAGGGCGAGCGCCGATTGCCGTCGTTCGACGAGCCCCCGACCCCGCCGAGCACGCCGGCCGCACCGGCGGACGCGTCTGCTCAGGCCATGCCTCCCGGCGCTCCACCCCCAACGTCCCCCCGGGGGGGTGGGGCGCCGGGCGCCCCTCCGCAACCGTCGGCCCCGGCGGGCGGCCGGCTGTCACGAGTCGTCACCGTGGTGGGCCTCCTCGTCGCCCTCCTGGCCGCCGGGATCGTCGGTGGCGTCATCGGGGCCAGCCGCGTCGACCGGGACCCCCCGCGGACGTCGGCCTCGTCGGGCAACACCAGCGTCCTCACGAGGACCGGCGACATCCAGGCCGTCCTCGCCAAGGTCGAGCCGGGAGTCGTCCTCGTGCGCACCCAGGCGTCGCGCGCCGGGCGGTTCTTCCCCGAGGGCGCGGGGACGGGTGTCATCCTCACGCCCGACGGCGAGGTGCTCACGAACGCCCACGTCGTCGACGGCGCCACGTCGATCACGGTGACCGTGAACGGGGAGGACGGTGCTCGGCCAGCCGACCTGGTGGGCGCCGACCGGTCGAACGACGTGGCCCTGCTGCGGATCCGGGACGCCGCCAACCTGCCGACCGTGTCGCTCGGCCGCTCGGCCGATCTCAAGGTCGGCGACAGCGTTCTCGCCATAGGCAACGCGCTGGCCCTGGAGGGCGGCCTCACCGTCACCGAGGGCATCGTGTCCGCCCTCAACCGCAGCCTTCGGGACAGCGGCGGCTCACTGGAGGGGCTCATCCAGACCGACGCCGCCATCAACCGGGGCAACTCGGGTGGGCCGCTGGTCACCGCCGACGGCCAGGTCGTCGGCATCAACACCGCGGTGGCGGGCGGTGCCGAGAACATCGGGTTCGCCCTGGCCATCGACCGGGTGAAGCCGGTGGTGGAGCGGATCCGGGCGAACCCGTCGGGCTCGTCCGGCGCGGCGCGGGACGGCGGTGCGTTCCTGGGCGTCAGCACCTCCTCGAGGCTCGCCGGCCGGGGCGTCGTGGTGGAGGAGGTGGTGGACGGCTCGCCCGCCGACCGTGCCGGGCTGGAGCCGGGCGACGTGATCGTCTCGGTCGGGGGCACCGCGGTCGACGACCCCGAGGAGCTGCGGGAGGCGATCGCCGACCGCAGGCCCGGCGAGCAGGTGCAGCTCACCTTCCGCAGGGACGGGGACACCCGGACCGTCGACGTCACCCTGGCGAATCGCTGACCGCGGCCCCGTCATGGCATGCTCGGCGTCGTTTCGGGCACAATCTGTCTCCGACGAGAGGTGACACGAGGAGGACAACCGGCTGCCATGGCTCACCTGATCAGGTTCCTGATGCAGGACCACGCCCGAATCAACCGCGCCCTCGAGGCCTACGCGAACGCGCCGTCGAACCTCAGCCTCGCGCTCACCGCGTGCGGCGAGTTCGAGGCGCACAGCGCCATCGAGCAGGACCTGGTGTACCCGGTCCTTCGTGACGAGGTCGACGCCGACGAGGCCGAGGCGGCCGAGGAGGAGCACGCCCAGGTCCAGGAGATGATCGACCAGGTGTCCGACATGGAGCCGGGCGACCCCGAGCTGCCGATCGTCATGAAGAACCTGACCAACGCCATCGCCAACCACGTCGACTACGAGGAGCGGGTCCTCTTCCCGGCACTGCAGAAGGTGCTGGGCACCCGCGTCTGGGACATCGGCCGGGAGGCCTTCGGGTACCGCCAGGAGCTCCAGGGCCAGATCGACCGTCCCGGGAACAAGTCCAAGCCGATCGCCAACACCGGCTGGACGCCGAGCAAGGTGGCCAACGCCGGCTGGTAGCCGGCCGCACCCCTCGGCCGGGGCGTCCCCGGCTCAGTTGCAGCGCGAGCAGGTGCCGACCAGGTCGAGGCGGTGGAACTCCGCTCGGAACCCGGTCTCGTTGGCGATCTCGTCGATGGCCTGGGCCATCGTGCGCTCGAGGCGCGACGGGACGGTGTAGTCGTCCACCGTGCCGCACGAGGTGCACACCAGGTGGTGGTGGTGCTCGGTGAGGTCCTCGGCCAGCTCGAACCGGGAGAACTCGTCCGCCCCTTGGACCTTTCGG
>DATACM010000251.1:0-10153 GCA_036259055.1 Acidimicrobiales bacterium
GGCCTGCCCGCCGGCATCCCCGTCACCCTGGGCGGCCATGACCATCTGGCCGGTGTCGTCGGCAGCGGGGCGGCAACCGCCGACCTGGTGAACTCGGTGGGCACCGCCGAGACGGTGGTGGGCCGCTCACCCGACCTACCCGACGTGGTCGCCGCCCTCGACCGTGGCGTGGCCGCCCAGCCGTCCGCTCCGGGGAAGACGGTGACGGCCACGCCACGGTCGAGGGCGGCGACCACGTCGGGCAGGTCGGGTGAGCGGCCCACCACCGTCTCGGCGGTGCCCACCGAGTTCACCAGGTCGGCGGTTGCCGCCCCGCTGCCGACGACACCGGCCAGATGGTCATGGCCGCCCAGGGTGACGGGGATGCCGGCGGGCAGGCCCGCCCAGGCCGCCCCCTCGGACGAGACCCGTCCCATGTCCTCGCCCGCCGACCCGATCTCGGGGAACACCTCCACGTCGAAGCCCGCTGCCCGGGCCACGTCGGGCAGCCACTCCCGGCGGGCGACATCGAAGGAACCGGTGCGAGCGGCGAGCGACCACTCGGTGGCCTCGGCGCCGGTCAGGGCGTTGAGGACCAGCTCGGGGACGCCCAGCCACCGGGAGACGCCGGCGACGCCGCGGTCGAGGAGCCACCCCAGCTTGGCCACGGTGGCCACCGCCCTGACCTTCTGCCCGGCGGCCCGGGCCAGGTCGGCGCCGAAGCGGTCTTCGAGGCGGGCGGCCACGTCGTCGCCCCGGCCGTCGTGCCAGGGGATCACCGGTGCCAACGGGCGGCCGGCGCCGTCGAGGGGTGCCCCGCTCTCCGCCATACCGGCGACGCCCACTGCAGCGACCCGCCGGCGGTCGTCCCCGAGCCCGGCCACCGCCCGGGCCACCGCGCCGAGGATGTCGGTGGCGCCCGCCTCGACGCCCTCGGCCGTCTCGGCGAAGGGAGTGTCCACGGCGGCGGACCGCGACTCCTTGCCGTCCCCGTCGACGAGCACGGCTTTGGTCCGGCTCGAGCCAACGTCGATGCCCAGGAGCAAGGGCTCGCTCACCGGTCGGGCGCCCCCACGACGAGCGACGTCGACAGCCCCACGAACCGGCCCACGTCGGCCGCCTCCCGCTCGAGCGATCGCAGGACCACGGGTTCCAGAGCCTCGAACGGCTCCACGACGACGTGGGTGCCCGCGACGCGCCAGGTGGCCACCAGCCGGCCGTCCACGACGAGCGTGGGGTGGATCCACCCGCCTCCGGGCCACACCCGGCGGGCGTGGCGGTCGTCGACATGGGAGTCCCGGCTGCGGTAGCCGAGCAGGTAGGTGTCGAAGGCGGGCAGGAGGCGCACGCTCGGCCGCCGGCCGCCGGCGGCCTCTGTGGCTGTCCCCGCGAGCACCCACGACGGCGTCCCCTCGACGGACACCTCGCTGAGCTCGCCCGCCAGGCGCGCCCATGCCCGGCGCGCCCGGGCGACGGGAAGCCCGCACCAGGCGGCCAGGTCGTGCGGACCGGCCGGTCCGTAGGCGGCGAGGTACCGGCGACCGAGGTCGGCCAGCGAGGCGTCGTCGACCGTCTCCGGACGAGGACCGGTCGGCACCCAGTCGTCCAAGAGGACGTAGGCCTCCTCGCCACCCCGGTCGGGGCCGACGCACAGCACTCCCTCGAGGGCGGCCCGGCGGACGAGGTGCACGACCGCCCGGCTGCCCGTCTCGACCGGCAGCCCGTCGGCCCGCAGGTCGTCGGCCAGCTCGGCACGCGTCCGCGGACCGTGGCGGGCGAGGGCCCGGGCGATGGCGCGGACGCCTCGAGCGCACCGATGCTCGTCGAGCCCCAGCTCGGCGAAGCGGCGACGGGCGGCGGCCACGAAGGTCGGCCCGAACAGGGCGAGGAGCCAACGCACGTCCTCGGCGGCGAGCAGGTGGAACGTGCCCCGCATGGCCCACGTCCGCACCACCGACCGGTCGGCGAACTGCGCCCGTTCCACGTCGTCGACCGTCAGGCCCGTGCTCCGGGCCCGCACCGCCAGGGCGGCGGCCCGGCGGTCCTGGGCCTGGACGCCGCAGACGGCCGCCACCACCGACGCCACGCCATCGTCGGTGGAAGCCGGCAACGCGCCCAACCGCTGCGCCCGGGCCCGCAGGCGACGGGCGTCGTCCATCGAGAGCGAGGTGAGCGTCGTATGCGCCATGGCGGTCCGAGTCTTCCCGACGGCGACCGGCCGCCGCGCCCGCCAAGGGCTACGGTCGGCGGCGGAGGCCGGGAGGGACGGCCGAGAGGCGGGAGGGAGCGAGGCGTGGACTACAGCAAGGTCAGCCCGTCGCTGGCGGCGGCGTTCGACGACTACCAGGAGGAGGGCCGCCCCGCCCTCGCCGCCCACCAGCGAACCCTCGGGATCGTCTCCGTGGAGCCCACGGCCAAGCCCCCCCGGGTGGTCGCGTTCCTCCACGCCGCCGGCGGGGCGAGCCTCGACCACCTGGCCGGCCTGGGGGTGGAGGTCAACGAGGGCGAGGGCCCGATCCGCACGGGGATCGTCCCCCTGGACGTCCTGAGCGAGGTGACCGACGACCCCGCCCTGGCCCGGATCGTCCCCGCCCGCCGGCTCCGGCCGGTGATGGACGTGGCCACCGTGAGGGTCAACGTCCCCCAGCTCCGGCGCACCTCGCGCCTCAGCGGCCGAGGAGTCGTCATCGGCGTCGTGGACACCGGGATCGAACCGACCCACCCCAACTTCGCCGGGCGCATCCTGCGCATCTGGGACCAGACGCTCAACGGGCCGGGGGTCCGGGAGGGCGCCTACGGCGCCGAGCTCACGGGAGCGCTGATGCAGGTCTCGCGCGACACCGTCGGGCACGGCACTCACGTGGCCGGCATCGCCGCCGGCGACGACCCCACCTACGGCGGCATCGCGCCCAAGGCCGAGCTGGTCATCGTGAAGTCCGACCTCCTCACCGCTCACATCGCCGACGGGATCCGCTACGTCTTCCGGGTCGCCGCCGAGCTCGGGCGCCCGGCCGTCGTCAACCTCAGCCTCGGCGGCCACGGCGACGCCCACGACGGCACCGACTCGCTGTCCGCCATCGTCGATGCCAGCTCCGGGCCGGGCCGCATCGTCTGCTGCGCCGCCGGCAACGAGGGCAACGACAACATCCACGCCGTCGCCCAGCTCCCCGAGGGACGCCTGACCTTCGCCTCCATGCCCATGGCGCTGCCGCCCATTCCCGCCGGCCAGCGCTTCCCGGTGGCGGCGCTCAACGGGTGGTACTCGGCGGAGGACCACATCGAGGTGGCGGTGGCCTCGCCGGCCGGCGCCCAGACGCCCTTCCAGGGCATCATCACCCAGGGGTCACCCGCTCGCACTTACCAGCTGCCCGACGGGGCGGTGCGGATCACCACGCCGGGCCCCGACCCCGCCAACGGCGACGTCAACTTCTTCGTGCAGTTCCAGCCCGCGCCCATCCCCCCGGGCCCGGTGCCGCCACGGGCGGGGGCATGGCGCCTCCGGCTACGGGCGTGGCAGGTGGTCAACGGCCGGGTCGACGTCTGGAGCATCGACGAGTTCGCCGCCCAGTTCACCGGCTCGGCGGTGCAGGACAACATGAAGATCGGCTCCCCCGGAGCGGCGAGCCGGGCCATCACGGTGGCCTCCTACACCACCAAGGTCGAGTGGCAGGACATCTTCGGCAACCCCCGCGAGACGGGGCTCGAGCTCGACGACATCTCCGAGTTCAGCAGCGAGGGACCCCGCCGCGACGGCGGGGAGAAGCCCGACCTCGCCGCCCCCGGGGCGATGATCGCGTCGGCCCTGTCGGTGCACTCGCCGGTGAACCCGGCCTTCCTCGTCGACGACCTCCACCGGGTGATGGCGGGCACGAGCATGGCCTGCCCGTTCGTGAGCGGCCTGGTGGCCCTCCTCCTCGAGCGCACCCCGACGTTGCGACCCGAGGCGGCCAAGAGGACGCTGCGCAACCACAGCGCCGTCCCCGGACAGCCCAAGGGAGCCTTCGACATCAAGTGGGGCTACGGCCTCATCGACGCGGCGCGTCTGGCGCCGAGGCCAAAGGCGGCCAAGAAGGCGAGCAGGTGACGCCGACGGACCACGCCAAGCTCGACGCCGCCCTCGCCTCCGCCCTGGAGGACGTGCCCGCCCCCGAGGACCGGGTGCTGCCCGTCTTCGTGGAGGTGGCGGGGGAGCTGCCGGAAACGGCCCGGTCGGTGCTGAGCGAGCTCGGGGTGGCCGAGCCGATCGGCAACGTCACGACCGCCACCCTCTCCGCCCGCCAGGTGGCGGAGCTGTCCGACCAACCGTGGGTGCGCTACCTGCGCCTCTCCGGTCGGCTGCGCCTGCTCGGCGACCAATGACCCGCCGCTAGCCGTGCGGGTCGTCGTCACCGGCGCCACCGGCAACGTGGGGACCAGCCTGCTGTCGGCGCTGGCGAAGGAGCCGGCGGTGCGCTCGGTCGTCGGGGTCGCCCGCCGGCGGCCCGAGGTGTCGTGGCCCAAGGTGGAGTGGCGGGCGGCCGACGTGGCCACCGACGACCTGGCTGGGCTCCTCGTCGGCGCCGACGCCGTCGTCCACCTCGCCTGGATCGTCCAGCCGAACCACGACGAGACGGCGCTGCAGCGGGTGAACGTCGAAGGCACCCTCCGGGTGCTCGACGCGGTGGCCAGGGCCGGCGTGCCGGTGCTGGTGAGCGAGTCGGCCTTCGGTGCCTACTCGGCCGGACCCGACGACCGAGCGGTCGACGAGTCCTGGCCCACCCACGGGTTGGCCGGCTCGTGGTACTCGCGGCAGAAGGCCTACGTCGAACGGGCGCTCGACGCCTTCGAGCTCGCCCATCCGCAGATCCGGTCGGTGCGGTTCCGCTCCGCCTACGTCCTGAAGCGGGAGGCGGCGGCCCAGGCTCACCGGCTCTACGGCGGCCCACTCTTGCCGCACCGCCTGGCCCGTCCCGGCGTCCTTGCCGCCGTTCCCTTCCCCTCCGGCATGCGCTTCCAGGCCGTGCACTCCTCCGACGTCGGGCAGGCCTACCGGGAGGCGTTGGTACGCGACGTCCGGGGCCCGTTCAACCTGGCCGCCGAGCCGGTGCTCGACGCCGCCGCGGTGGCGTCGGCGATGGCCACCCGGCCCGTGCCGGTACCGCCTCGGCTGGTGCGGGCGGCGGTGGGGGCGACCTGGCACCTGCGGCTCCAGCCGACGTCCCCCGACTGGGTCGACCTCCTCGCGCGCCCGACGCTCGTCGACGCCCGCCGGGCGCGCGACGAGCTCGGATGGTCGCCCGTCCACACCGCCGTCGCCGCCCTCGCCGAGTTCATGGAGGGCGTGGCCGAGGGCGCCGGCGGCGAGACGCCGCCCCTCCTGCCGCTCGACCGGGCGAGGCCCTCCTTCCGGCCCTGAGCGCGCTCGCCCGGTTGACACACCGTCGAAGTCAGGCACACTGGCGCATGAGCAAGCTCGGCAACGTCCGCCTCCGCGCCCTGGGCGTCTTCCTGCTGGCCGCCGTGCTGTTGGGCCCGGCGGCGCAGTCGCCCACCTCCGCCTCGCACCTGCCCTCGTGCTTCGGCTACACCCCGACCATCTTCGCCGCGCCTTCGGGGGGCATCACCGCGGGAACGCCCGGCGACGACGTGATCCTGGGCACGCCCGGCGTCGACCGCATCAGCGGCGGGGGCGGCAACGACATCATCTGCGGGCTGGGCGGCAACGACGACATCGCCGGGGGTGACGGGGTCGACGAGGTCGACGGCGGCCCCGGCGACGACCGTATCAGCGGCGGCGACGGAGAGGACCTGCTCTCGGCGGCGCTCGGCAACGACCAGGTCGCCGGCAGCCCGGGCGACGACCTGGCCCGGGGCCAGGCGGGGCTGGACGCGGTGAGCGGCGGCCGCGACCTCGACGCCTGCGAGGGCGAGCGCGTCGCCGGCTGCGAGGGGGCGCCGCGCCCCCGGCTCGTGGTGGGCGAGACCTTCGCCATCCCCACGACGAACCCGGCGGTCAGCACCGCCGGGTCGGTGCACGCCTACTGGGAGATCATGTACAACGGCCTGCTCGCCCTCGACGAGGAGGGCAACCCGATCCCCGAGCTGGCCGTCGAGGTGCCCACGGTCGCCAACGGCGGGATCCTCGACGGTGGCGCGACCTACATCCTCCGCCTGCGCGACGACGTCTTCTGGCACGACGGCCGCCAGTTCACCGCCGTCGACGTGAAGTTCACGTTCGAGAAGGCGTTGCTGGTTCACCATGCCCGGACGAGGAACATGGCGTCGGCCCTGGCGTCGTGGAACCCCACGACGCAGACCGCCTCGATCGACGTGCTCGACCCGTTCACCGTGCGCTTCCGCTTCGCCCGGCCTTACGCCCCGCTCCTCCAGCAGCTCAACGTCACCGAGGCGCCGATGATCCCTGCGCACCGCTACGTCGGGCTTCCCCCTTCGGCCTACGACGCCAACGGCAACCCCACCCTGGCCACGCTCAACGCCAACACGGTCGGCACCGGTCCGTTCATGTACGCCGGCGTGACCGCCACCGAGGCGAGGGTCGTGCGCAACCCCCGCTACTTCCGGGCCCCCCGTCCCTACCTGGAGGAGATCGTGATGCGGCCCCTGGTGGACGACGCCGCCCGGATCAACGCCCTGTTGACCGGTGCCGTCGACTTCCTGTGGGACGTGCCCAACCCCGATGTGGCCGCCCTGGCCGCCAACCCCGCCTTCCGTACGGCTGCCACCCAGTCGCTCGGCGGCGGCCCCAACTCGATCGACCAGCTCATCTTCAACCTCACCCTCCGCGGCACGGGGACGCCCGCCGCGCCCAACCCCCAGGACCCCGCCCGCTGGGGCCAGATCGGCAGCCCGCACCCCGACCGGGTGGCACCGCCTCACCCCATCCTCGGCGCCCTCGACCTGGTCGACCCCGACGGACCGGGCGGGCCGGCACCGGCCGAGCCCCGGGGCTTGCTGGTGCGGCGGGCGATCTTCCACGCCATCAACCGCGAGGCCTACCTCAACGTGGGCCGCAACGGCATCGGGACGGTGGCCACCGCCCCCATCTCCAGCGAGCTCCCCCAGCACGCCACCGACATCGTGTTCCCGAACTACGACCCGGCCGAGGCGAACCGCCTGCTCGACGCCGCCGGCTGGAACGGGCCTCGCACGCCCGACGGGTTCAGGACGTCACGAGGCGTCCCCGGCCTGCCCGACGGCACCCCGCTCCGGCTGCTGATGCTGGCGCCGTCGAACATCTTCACCGCACGTATCGCCTTGCTCGACGCCGACCTGGCCGCGGTCGGGATCGACCTGGTGGTGGAGGTCGACGCCGCCAACGCCAACAACCGCGTCTTCGTCCACCGCAACTTCGACATCTTCCTGCTCAACTACGCCCAGGGCTACGACCCCCACATCGGCGTGCGCCGCCAGTACCACTCCGACCAGGTGAGCGTCTTCGGGACCCCCAACAACGCTCCGGGGTACAAGAACCCGCTGGTCGACGCCGCCTTCGACCAGGCGGTGCAGACGATCGACCCGGCCGTGCGCTTCGAGCTGTACCACGCCTTCCAGGTCCAAGTCGCCCGCGACCTGCCCTACGTGTGGCTCATCGAGACGCCGAACGTCCGCGGCTGGACGGCCAAGTGCTACCACTTCATGGTGTACACCGGCCTGTTCGCCGAGCGGGCCTACTGCAGGACCTGACGGGAGTGCCGCGACGGCGGTTTGGAGCCGCCCGAGGCGGGCAGGAAACGGTGGATGACGTCTCCGGCGCCACCGGCGCCGTTCTGGGCCCCCACCCAGCCGCCTGCGGACCCGCCCCGGCCCGCCCTTGGCCCGGGCGCGCCGGGCGCCGCCCCCGGCTTCGGCCCCCGCTTCGTCGCCGAGCTGGCCACCCGCCCGGGCCGGGTCGTCCTGGCCGTCGTCGCCACGCTCGCCGCCGCCGCCCTCCTGGCTGGCGGGGACCGCGCCGGGGCGCCGACCGGGACGGGAGGGACAGGGTCGGCCGTCCAGGCGGTGGCGGGTGCCGGAGTCGGCGGTCGGGGTGGGGCCAACGATGCCGAGCGTGAGCAGTGGCGGGCCCACGCCGAGACGGCGGCGGCCACCTGTCCCGGGCTCCCGGCCGACGTGCTGGTCGCCATCGGCGAGGTCGAGACCCTGCTGGGCCGGTACCTCGGGCCGTCGTCGGCGGGTGCCCGGGGACCGATGCAGTTCCTCCCGGCGACGTGGTCGGCCTACGGCACCGACGGCGACGGCGACGGGACGGCCGACGTCATGAACCCTCGGGACGCCCTTCACTCGGCCGCCCGGCTGCTGTGTGCCAACGGGGGAGCCGAGCCGGGGCGCCTGCGGTCGGCGCTCTGGAACTACAACCACTCCACCGACTACGTGGAGCGGGTGGTGCGGACCGCCGGGCTCACTCTCTGACCGCACGGGCGGTCGAGGAATCCCTCCCGGCCGCCGGGCCGTATAGCTCTGCGTGAGCGAGGTGGGCATGGGCGCGCGCGTGCGATCGGCGCGGTGGCGGCGCGGATGACGCGTCCACCCGTCGTCGGCACGGTGGGCGGGGCCCCGACGGGAGGATGCGCATGAGACTGAGGATCGCGGTGACGTTCGCGGCCGTGACGGCGGTTGCCGCCGCCCTGGCGCCGGGAGCTCCCGCCCAGGTCGCCGGGCCCGAGATGCTGGCCCGCAACCTCGGCGTGCGGACCGTCGTGAGCGGGCTCGACCAGCCGGTCAGCATGGCTTTCATCGGAGGCGACGACATGCTCGTCCTCGAGAAGGCCTCGGGCCGGGTGCAGCGTGTCCGTGGAGGCGCGGTGCAGGGGACGGTGCTCGACCTGGCGGTGAACTTCGCGTCGGAGCGGGGCCTGCTCGGCATCACCCTCCACCCCGACTTCCCCGAGAACCGGGGCGTCTACCTGTACTGGACCTGCCGCACGCCGGGCCCGTCGGCCGACCCGTTCTTCCCCGACCAACGGGAATGCGACGAGGACGACATGCTGGGAGCCGACACCGGCGAGGTCTCGGCGGTGCCGCTGCTGGGGAACCGCGTCGACCGGTTCGAGTGGGACGGCTCCAGCCTCGAGTTCGACCGCAACCTCGTCACGCTGCGGGCGTTCCAGCACGACGGCGCCCCCGAGCCGCCCAACCAGGGCGACGCCGCCCAGCCGCCGCGCGGCAACCACGACGGAGGCGTCATCGACTTCGGCCCCGACGGCAAGCTCTACGTGATCATCGGCGACGTCGGGCGCCGGGGCCAGATGCAGAACCTCCCGTCGGGCCCCACGCCCACCGGCCTCGGGCCGACCGTGCCGGACGACCAGTTCGGTGGCCCGGAGCCCGACGACGCCCATCTGACCGGCGTCATCCTGAGGCTGAACGACGACGGGTCGACGCCGTCGGACAACCCGTTCCACCGGGTGGGCGCCGCCCGGGGCGGGGAGGTCGGAGCCAACATCCAGAAGATCTTCGCCTACGGGGTGCGCAACAGCTTCGGCATGGACTTCGACCCGAAGTCGGGGCGCCTCTGGGACCAGCAGAACGCCGACGACGCCTTCGACGAGATCAACCTGGTGGACCCCGGCATGAACGGCGGCTGGGTCCAGATCATGGGCCCCGTCGATCGCATCGGCGAGTTCAAGAGCATCGAGGTCGGCCGGGCCGGCGGTCTGCAGCAGCTCCGTTGGCCGCCGACCAACATCGCCGACTCGCCGTCGGAGGCGCTCTCTCGGCTCTTCCGCCTGCCTGGCTCGTTCTACAGCGATCCCGAGTTCAGCTGGAAATGGGCCGTCGCTCCCGCCGCCATCGGCTTCGTGAGCGGGCGGGGGCTGGGCGCCCAGTACGAGGGCGACCTGTTCGTCGGAGCGGCCCGCCCGACGCTCGAGGGCGGCTACCTGTTCCACTTCGACATCACCGCGAACCGCACGCGGGTCGGCGTCCGCGACCGTCGTCTCTTCGACCGGGTGGCCGACAACCTCGACCGGTTCGACATCACCGAGAGCGAGACGTTGCTGATCGGGCGCAACTTCGGCGTCGGCACCGACATCGAGGAAGGGCCGAACGGCAACCTCTACGTGGTGTCCCTGAGCAACGGGGCGGTCTACGAGATCTTCTCGACCGCGAGGCGGCCGCGGTCGCGCTGAGCTCGGGATGCGGCCCGTCCGGCGGCCCTACGGACGGGGTGTCGGGCGAC
>DATACM010000252.1:0-8118 GCA_036259055.1 Acidimicrobiales bacterium
CTGGCGGCCAAGTACGGCGTGTCCCTCGCCGACGCCCAGGCCATGATCGACCGGATGACCCAGACCGCCGCGGGGGCGGGGCTGACCTTCCGGTTCGACATCGCCCAGCCGGGCAACACCTTCGACGCCCACCGCCTCACCCACCTCGCCAGCGAACGGGGACTGCAACAGGAGCTCGTCGAGCGGTTGTTCTCGGCGACGTTCGCCGAGGGCCAGGCGATCGGGGACCGGGAGGTGCTCCTGGGTGTGGCGACCGAGGCGGGGCTCGATGCCGGCGAGGTCGCCGACGTCCTGGCGTCCGACGCCTTCGCCGCAGCTGTGCGGGCCGACGAGCAGGAGGCGGCCGCTCTGGGAATCCATGCCGTGCCCTTCTTCGTCGTCGACCGCACCTATGGCGTGTCCGGCGCCCAGCCGCCCGACGTCCTTCTCGGCGTCCTCGAGCGGGCGTGGGCCGACGCCCACCGACCGCTCGTCGTCAGTGGCGCCCCCGACGCGCCGGGATGCGAAGGCGACGGCTGCGCCGTCTGACGGGTGGGCCGGGCCTCAGCGCCCTCGGGTGACGATCAGCGTGTAGGTGACGTCGAGGAGGGTCCCGTTCGGGAGCTCGCCCCGGAAGTGGACCGTGTGGGTGCCCGGCGGGAGAGGGGCCAGCATGATCCAGTAGCCGTCCGCTGCGGCGATCGGGTAGAAGCCGGCGGGCACGCCGAAGACGTTGTCCTCGGGGAAGACCACCGGGAAGGTCGCCGAGTGGGCCCGGTACCTCCCGAGGTTGGGAATGGGCACACCGTTCACCTCTACGGCCAGGGTGCTGACATCGACCTGGTCGATGTGCTCCCTGAGCACCTCGTGGGCGATGGCCTCCGTCTCCCCTGGCTCCGTCGCGACGAAGACCGCGTTGACGATCGGGAAGAAGAGGGCCTTCCCGGCGGGGACCGTGCAGACCCGCGTCGCCGGCCCGCCCCCGAACGTGCCGGCGAGGAACCAGACGCGCCCCGATTGGCCGACCGCGCAGTCCTCGCCGGTCGGGTCGAGCATGGGATTCTGGTCCTCCGGGATGGCGAGCGCCCATTGCCACCACCGCGCCGCCCACTGCTCGTAGGTGAGGCCGAACGGCCGGGCGCGGGGCGGAAGGACTCGGGGCCTGGCGGTGGCGGCGAGGACGTCGGTCCCCGTCCCGAGGAGAAGCAGGACCGCCAGCCCGAGCACCGAGAAAGCACGTCGACTGCCCTTCACCACCTCAACCCTCCTTGATGTCGGAACCCCTTCCAGAAGCCGGTTCGGGCGTCTGTGGTCTTCCGGCGAGCTGTGGTGCAGGGCGTCGACCGCCGTTTCGAACGACCGGTTCAAGGATTACCGGCTCGCGGACGACCTGTCAATGGCCGGCGCCGGAGACCCCCCACTTGGCGATATGGGCCCAGGTGTGCTCGGCCCTGAAGGTCAGGAGCGGGCCTCGGACAGCATGGCGATCAGCTCCATGCGCACGTCTTCGGGCGTCAGCTGCTGACTGCGAAAGGCGACGCGCAGCGCCTGGGGCTGACCAGTGTTCCGCTGCCCGACGACCTCGAACCCGTAGCGGTCGACGGCGGTCATCGCAGCTGATACGAGGTCGGCGGCACCGGCGAAATGGCGGCAAAGGGTGACGAGGGCGTCGGCGTGGTCAGCGTTCATGTGGCCGACGATCGCCGCCGCCGCCGGTGCCAGCGGATCGGGCTCGGCTGTCCGGTAGTCGTCGACGTCGACCCAGCTCATGCGGCCGAACCCGCCGACGTAGCGGACGGCGGCGACGTGGAGGCGCAGGCAACGGAAGTCGCCGTAGTCGACGTAGAAGGCCGAGGGGTTGGCGGCCAGGTACCCCGAGCGGGCGGCCGCCCGCTCGTCGGGGTCGTCGACTTGGGCCACCGACCCGACGAGGGTCACCCGCCCCGACGCCAGCGGGTCGCCTCCGGCCGGCGTCTCCTCCACCACCAGCAAGCTCGCCCTCGGGTCGGCTTCGAGATTGCGCGTGTGCTCGGCCAGCGTGCTCACGAAGAACCAGGGGTTGCCCTGCGGATCGAGCCCGTAGGTCACGACCGACCCGAACGGCGCCCCCGCCGGCTCGAGGGCGATGGTGGACAACGCCCCCCGGGTCTGGGACGCCACGAGGGTGCGAGCGCGCTCGGCATGGCTGGGCTCGGCGACGGCCGGCCTTGCGTCGTCGGCGGGGTGCCCTGTCCCTGCTTCGGCGGGGTCATCGCCGGGCAGGATGTGCCCGGTGCTCATCGGCGCCTTCCTACCAGAACGGCTTGGCCGCTACCTGTCCTTGTCACGTGGTGCACCGGCGTGCTCGGTGCGGTCGAGCGGGCCCTCGTCGAGGATGTAGCGGGGGCCCGTCCCGCCGGCGGCGGCCACGTCGCCGGGGTTGTGCAACGCGCAGACGCGGAGCGACAGGCAGCCGCAACCGATGCACGAGGTCAACCGATCGCGCAGACGCTCGAGCACGGCGATCTGCTCGTCCAGGCGCGACCTCCAGGACGCCGACAGCCGCGCCCAGTCGGCGCGCGTCGGCGTGCGGCCCTCGGGGAGCGACGCCATCGCCTCGGCGATCTCGTCGAGGGTGAGGCCCACCCGCTGAGCGGCGCGGATGAACGCCACCCGCCGCAGCACCTCCCGAGGGAACTGGCGCTGGCCGCCGCTCGACCTGGCCGAGCTGATCAGCCCCCTCCGCTCGTAATAGCGCAAGGCGGAGGGCGCCACGCCCGTGCGGTCGGCCACCGCGCCGATCGAGAGCAAGTCCTCGGTCACGCCACCATGGTACCGCGACCAATACCTTGACTTGAAGTTAGGTTTATGTCATAGCATCCGCCGCATGGAACGACCGGGCGCGCCCCCGCGCATCGTGGGGCTGGGAGGATCGCTCAAAGTCCCGTCGTCCAGCCTCCGGGCGCTGCGCCTCGCCCTCGATGCGGCAGCCACTGCCGGCGCCGACGTCGAGCTGCTCGATCTACGGTCCCTCGACCTCCCGCTCTTCGGGACGGAGGTGGGAGGCGTCCCTCCCGGGGCGGCCCGCCTGGCCGAGGCGGTGGGCGACGCCGATGGCATGCTCTGGAGCAGCCCGCTCTACCACGGCACGGTCAGCGCCGCCTTCAAGAACGCCCTCGACTGGCTGCAGCTGCTGGCCGACCACGACCCGCCGTTCCTCACCGACAAGCCGGTCGGACTGATCGCCACCGCCGCCGGCGTCCAGGGGCTGCAGGCCGTCAACACCATGGAGTTCGTCGTACGCGCCCTGCGCGGCTGGGCCGTACCCCTCGTCGTGCCCATCGCCCGGGCGCACCAGGCGTTCGCCGACGACGGAACGGCTGTGGACCCTCGGGTCGGCGACCTTCTCGGACGGCTGGGGCGGGAGGTGGTGAAGGCCGCCCGGCGCCTGCGGTCGGACGTCGGCGGCGACGAGCACCGGGTTCGCCGCGCCGGCTGAGAGGCACGCCCGGCGCCCCGGCGCAACGGTGCCAGGATGCGGTGTGCGAGACGAGCGGTCGAGCGCTGATGCGACAACTGACGCCGCTCCGGGCTGGCGGCGGTGGAGCTGGCTCCTCCCGCCCGTCGTCCTGGCGGTGTTCGGCGGTTGGCTCCTGAGCCGCCGGTACAGCTTCTGGTACGACGAGCTCTTCACCGCCGAGATGGTCAGGGTCCCGTTCGGCGACCTCGTGCACGCGGTGGTGCGGGGCGAGGGCACCATCCCCTACCTGGGCGACGCCCCCCCGTCGTACAACGGTCCCTACTACGCGGTCGCCCATCTCTGGCTGTTGGCGACCGGGCTGGCGCCGGACGAGTGGGGGTTGCGGCTCCTGTCGCTGCTGGCGGCCGTCGCCGCCGTCGCCGCCTTCACCCTCGCCGTCGGGCGCCTGGCCCGACCCGACGTCGGGCTGGTCGCCGGGTTGACGGTGGCCACCAACCCGTTCGTCATCGAGTACGCGGCCGAGGCCCGGGGCTACGGCCTCGCCCTCCTCGCCACCGCCCTCGCCGCCCTCGGCCTCCAGCGGTGGCTGGACGACCGCCCTCGCGGGCTCCTCCTCTACGGCCTGGCCGGGGCGATGGCCGGTCTCGCCCACTGGTTCGCCCTTCTGGTGCTGGCGGCGTTCGCCGTGGCCGCAGTGTGCCTGCGCGGCCGTCGGGCCTTGCCCCTGCTGGCCACCTCCGGAGCGGCGGCGGTGCCCGCGCTCGTCGTCGTCGGCATGGCGGTGGCCAATGGCGTCGGCGGATCAGGGGCGGAGTGGATCGCCGACGTGGGACTGGCCGTTCCCCGGCTGCTCCTGCGCTCGTGGGCGAGCGAGCGGCTGGCTCTGGCGGTGGTCACAGTTGTCGCCGCCGCCGTCGGTGTCGTCGCCGGCCGCCGCCACCGCCGAGCTTGGGTTGTCGGGGTGGCGTGGGTCGGACTTCCGGTTGCGGCGGTGTCGCTCGCCGAGCTCGTCCGCCCGGTCTACGTCGACCGCTATCTGCTCCCGGCCGTGCTGGGACTGGCCGTCCTCGTCGGGCTCGGGGTCACCGCCATGCGGGGACGGGCCCGGGGGGTGGCGGCGGCCGCCGTCGTCGTGGTGTCGGCGGCGGTCACGGTCGGCGCCGGAGGCCAGGGCCCCAAGGAGGACGTTCGCGGCGCGGTCGCCGCGCTGGCGACACTCCACCGCCCCGGAGAGCCGGTGGTCGCCGCCGCCCGCTGGGACGCCCTCGGCGTCGACCAGTACGCGCGGCGGGAGCATCCCGTCCTCCTCGCCGACCTCGTGCTGCCACCGGCGGCGGCGCCGGCCGCGCCGACGGTGTGGGTCGTGCGCCGGGCCGAGGGCGGGGTGAAGGGCGACCGCACCCGGCTCGCCGCCCTCGACGAGGAGCTGGCCGCTCGGGAGATGCGCGTCGCCGAAGAGCGAAGGTTCACCGGCCGTTACGCCGACGTGCTCCTCCAGCGCTGGGTGGCGTCGAGCGCCGACGCCGGGCGCCCTCGTCCGGCGCCGTCGGGGTAGGCGACGCGGCGGCGCGCCGCCCACGCCAGCGTGCGGGCCGACTGGCGGAGGCGGGCGGGAGTGCTCCATGCCGACCGCCCGCTCGGTCGGCGATGACGGGGCACCGGCAGCGACGTGGTGCCGACACCGCTCACGCCCACCGCGGCCACGATGCTCGGTCCCCTGAGGCGGACGACCGCGTCACGGGCGGGCGGACCGAGGGCGACGAACGCCCCGGCGTCGGCGGGCAGCCCGGTGATCCACCTGAGGGCGGCCCGGTGGAGGCGGCCGGTGGCCAGTCGGCTGGGCGCCTCGTAGGCCCCCGTCCGCCCGGCGAACACCGCGCCGACGTCCTCGGCCGCCAGCCTGTCCAGCAGGAGGGGCAGCGCCTCGGGAGGGTCCTGGAGGTCGGCGTCGAGGCAGACCCACGCCCCGGCGGCCGGCTCGTCCTCCAGGCCGCGCACGAGCGCTAAGTGCTGGCCATGGTTGACGCCGAGAGAGGTGACCCGTATGCGGTCGTCGGCGGCCGCCAGGCGCCGGGCAACCGTCTCGCTGCCGTCGGGCGATGCGTCCACCACCAGGCGGAGGACCCACGCCCGGTCGGCGAGGACGGCGGCGACGCGTTCGGCCAGCTCGGCGAGGGTCGCCTCGTTGCCGTAGACGGGCGCCACCACCGCGACCGCCCCGGCGCTCGAGCCTTCCGTGCTCACTGACGCTCGGCGTCCCAGCAGCGGGACAGGCCTTCCTCGAGCGCCGCCTTGGCGTCCCAACCCAGGAGGTGGCGGGCCAGCGACGGGTCGCAGACCCACGAGCCGGTGTCCCACTCGCGGGGGGCGCACGCCCCCTCGGCGACGGTGACGGGCCGGCCCGTGACCCGGCGGACGTCCTCGACCAGCTCCTCGTTGGCCACCTGCCTGCCGGTGCCGACGTTGAGCACCTGCCCGGCGGGGAGGTGGTCGGCGTGCGCCGCCCGGACACACGCCTCGACCACGTCGGCCACGAACACCCAGTCCCGCCGCAGGCCCGGCCCGGTGAGAGGCAGGACCTCGCCGGTACGGGCCGCCCGCAGGGCGCGCGGGACCAGGCGGTCGGAGTGGTCGAGGGGCCCGTACACCTGGAACGCCCGCAGGACGACCGCCCGCACCCCTCGCTCGGCGGCGGCGGCGGTCACCAGGAGGGAGCCGGCCGCCTTGGTGGCGCCGAAGAACCCTCGAGGGCGCAACGGCGTCGTCTCGTCCATGGGACCGTCGCTCCGGGCGTACTCGGTGGAGGAGCCCAGCCGCACCACCGCTCGGCACCGCTCGGGCAGGGCGTCGACCAGCCATTGACCGGAGGTGGCGTTCACTGCCGCGGTGGCGGCCCGTTCGGCCGCGGTGGCCCGTGACCGGGCAGCGGCCCCCAGGAACACCACGTCGGGGGCGACGCCGCCGGCGAGCGCGACAGTGGCGTCCCGGTCGGCCAGGTCGACGGACGTGATCGTGACGTCGTCGGCCACGCCGAGCGCCTCCAGGCGCCACCGCGACCCTCCGGGCCGGACGGTCGCGACCACCTCCCACCCGTCGTGGGCGAGCCGGGCGGCGAGATGGGAGCCGACGAAGCCGGCTCCGCCCGTCACCAGAGCCCTCACACCGCCTCCTCTACGGCGACGAGCCCGACGGTCGCCGCCAGCTGGGCCCGGTCGGCGGCCACCTCCGCCCCGCTCCGGTGGCGGGCGGCCTCGACCGCCTCGAGGATGCGAGGCACCTCCACGGCGAGGTCCCGTCCCGCCGTGTCGGCCTGGAAGGACCGGCGGAGGAAGGTGAAGTCTGTCCCCATCCTGGCCAGCTCGCCGATCAGGAGGCGGCACGGCACCGGCCGGCCCCCTTCGGGGACGGTGAGCCCGGCGACGCCGAAGGGGATGCCGGCCGAACCGACCACCTGGCGCACCCGCTCCACCGTGCCGTCGAGGAGAGGGGCGAACAGGGACGTCGCGCCTCGGTCGATCATGAGGTCGTTCAGCCCCACGTAGACGCGGGAGAGGGGCCGGCGGGCCAGCTCGGCGACGTGGCGGACGGCGTCGGTCGTCTCCACGAGGATGCCGAGGTCGCACCGGCCGCCGGTCCGCCCGAGGGCGGCGTCGACCTCCTCGGCCCGCCGCACCATCGGCAGCAGGACCTCGTCGGCGCCGAGGGCCACGGCCAGGTCGATCTCCTGGGCCGTCCAGCGGTCCCAGCCGTTGACCCGGCAGACGACCGGCCCCGCCGTCGCCGCCCGCACGGAGGCGAGGTCGCCCGCCGTGTCGCCGTTGATCTCGGTGTCCGCCCCGGCCTGGCGACGGTGCTTGCGGCGCCGCTCCCAGTCGACGACGACGGCCGCGCCTCCGGCCGCCATGACCCGGCGCGCGAAGTCGGGCCCGCGGGAGAAGACGAACAGGTCTATGTAGGCGAACCTAACAAAATCTGTTCGGCGGCCCCAAGACCGCCTGGGCGGGTCAGGCGGCGGCGGTCGCCGTGACCGGTGCGGCGGTGGTCGCCGGCCGGAGCTGCAGGCGGCGGAGGAGCTGGGCGTTGAGGGCGACGACGATCGTCGACGCGCTCATGAGGATGGCGCCCACCGCCGGAGGCAGGGTCACGCCCGCCCACGCCAGCACCCCGGCGGCCAGGGGGATGGCCACCAGGTTGTACCCGGCGGCCCACGCCAGGTTCTGCACCATCTTGCGGTAGCTGGCGGCGGAGAGGCGGATGACGCCGACCACGCCCCGCGGGTCGGAGGAGGCCAGCACCACGCCGGCCGACTCGATGGCCACGTCGGTGCCGGCGCCGATCGCCACGCCGACGTCGGCCCGGGCCAGCGCCGGCGCGTCGTTCACCCCGTCGCCCACCATGGCCACGGTCAGCCCCCGGGCCTGGAGCTCGGCCACCTTGGCGTCCTTGTCCTCGGGCAGGACCTCGGCGAACACCTCGTCGACGCTGAGGTCGGCGCCGACGGCCTCGGCGACCTGGCGGGCGTCGCCGGTGATCATCACGACCCGCTTGCCCATCGAGTGCAGAGAGGCGACGGCCTCCCTCGCCTCGGGCCGGATCTCGTCCTCCAGGGCGAAGGCGCCGAGGACCCCGTCGTCGCCGACCAGGTACAGGACGGCGGCGCCCCGCTCCTTCCACCCGGT
>DATACM010000253.1:0-25480 GCA_036259055.1 Acidimicrobiales bacterium
AGCACCAAGGCGATGGTGACTGCCTGATCGAGACCGCGCCTGTCCCGTGTGAGACGGGCGGCCACGATGTACAGGGGGAAGATCACGACCGTGTAGCGCGTCATGGACCCCCCGGGCACGCTGTACAGCAAGGGTGTGAGCGCCGAGATGATGGCGAAGAAGCCGTACGCCGTCTCCATGGTCCGCAACGAGAGCAGGATCAGCACGAGCACGCCGATCATGTACCAGCCGTTGAAGGACAAGACCGCGTCCCCGCCGGTGACCGCTCGCCAGAGGGCCGTGAACGGGTTCTGGAGGTGGTGACCCCAGCCTGTGAGCTGGATGCGGGCGAACGCCAAGGGGTCCCCCGTCAGGTCCCAGTTGAACAGGATGAAGGCGCCGACGGCGGCAGGGAGAAGAGTGAGCCACAGGACGTCGAGGCGTATCCGACGGAGCGAGAAACCCCGTTGCTCGAGGTACATCCACAGCAGCGGGACGACCACGAGGAAACCGGGCGCGCGGCTCAAGGCCAGCAGGAAGCCGAGGAGGCCGACCGCCCACCATTGCCTCACCCGAGCGAAGTAGAAGCACATGACGACCAGGGCCAGGTACAGCGACTCGCTGAGCATGGCCGAGAACAGGAACGCCGCTGGCGCCGCGAACAGGTACTTGACCGTCCTCCTGGCCGTCTCGGCGTCGTCGTCGAGCGCCACCAGCCGGTAGAGGTAGACGCATGCCACGAGGAAGGCGGCGTTGGAGACGATGAGGCCGCCGATGTAGGGGCCGCCGACCGTCCATCCCACCCAGCGGGCGAGGAGCGGATAGAGCGGGAAGAAGCCGTAGTTGGCCAGGGCGCCTTCCAGTGGCTCGGGCCTGTAGCCGTGCTCGGCGATGCTCAGGTACCAGGAGGTGTCCCACTGACCCCAGAGGTCGAGGAAGGAGAAGCTCGAGAACGACGGGCCCACCCCCAGGGGCCGGGGGTGAACCACCGGACCGGGCAGTAGCGCGCGTGACGCCAGCCCGATGGCGACCAGGGCGACCCTTGTCACGAGAAAGAGCACCACGAGGTCGACCCCATCCCGTTGGTGCGGCCGTTCCGCCCGCGCCGGTTCGGGCCTGGCTTCGATCGCCGGCGCTTTGGGCGCCGGGTCTGCCGGCAAGTAACGCACCCGGAGGTCGGCGATCCGGTCTCCGAGGCGGTCGAGGTCGGTGGCGCCTACCAGCTCGTCGGACCGCCGGGCGCGCTTCATGACCCTTCAGGCTGGTGCACGGTCACGGCGGCGTCGAGCGCGGGCCGCCGCACTCGGCCCGGTAGGGTGACGCCGTGGGGCGCCCCCACTTCCGCTGGCTTCGTCGCACCCTCCGGGCGGTCGCCAGCAGGCGGGCCCGGTGGCTGCTCGGCGTTGCGCTGTTGGCGTTGGCGGTGCGGGTCCTCTACGTCGTGATCGTGCTTCGCGACTACACCCCGGTCAGCGATGCGTTGCACTACCACACGCTGGCTGCGGCGATCGGGGACGGTCGGGGGGTGGTGCACGAGTTTCCCTTCGGCTACGCCCATCCGACCGCGTTCAGGCCGCCGCTGTACCCCCTACTGCTGGGTGCCGTCTACGCACTCACCGGTCCCAAGCTGGGCGCGGCAGCGGCGCTCAACGTGCTGTTGGGCACGGGAGTCGTCGTGCTGGCCGCGCTGACCGCGTGGCGCCTCGCCGGTCGGACCGCGGGCCTGGTGGCGGGAATCGTGACGGCCATGTACCCACCGCTCGTTTTCAACGACGGCCCTCCGCTCAGCGAGCCGTTGGGACTGCTCCTGTTGCTGGCGGTCGCGCTGCTGCTGCTCGACGGGCGGGCGGCGTGGGCGGGCGCCGGGAGCGGGCTCCTCGTGCTGACCCGTAGCAGCGCGCAGCTCTTCGTCGTCGTCCTCGCCGGGTGGGTGCTGTGGCGGATGGGTTGGCGTCGGGCCCTGTCCTACGCCGTGTGCCTGACGCTCGTGCTCGCGCCGTGGGTGATCCGAAACTGGTACCGCTTCGGGACCCCGGTCGTGGTCACCTCCAATGGGTTCAACCTGAACGCCATCTACTCCCCCGAGGCGAAGGCCTCAGGCGGCTTCGTCGACGGCGTCTTCGACCCCCGCTTCGCCGACATGCGGGCGGGCATCTCCAATGAGGCGGAGCTGGATGCGGTCTTCAGGCGTCACGCCCTCGCGGAGATTCGTCGGGACCCCCGTCATGTGCTCCGGATCGCACCGGGCACGCTGATGAACATGTTCGAGCCCAGGGCGGGCCGCAACGACGTCGCCGAGGCGAACGATGGTCGCAATCTGCGCCTGCAGCACCTCAGCGTCCCCCTCGTGGGCTACGGGTCGGTCTTGGGCATGGCCGGGCTCGTAGCCATGAGGGGCCGAGGCGTCGGGCCCCTGGTTCTCGCCGCCTTGGTGTTCACCGCGCTCAGCGCGGTCACCGTCGCCACCCCTCGCATGCGCGCGCCGCTCGACCTCGCGTGTTGCGTCGGCGTCGGTACCTTGGCGGCCCGGGTGGCCCAAGCCTGGGAGGCCCGACAACTCCGCCGGCCTGTCCCGGTGGGGGGCTGAGCTCGGGGGCGCAGGGCCGGGGAGCGAGCTCGTCGCCGCTCAGGAGCGTGCTGATCTACTTCGGTCGGGCCTTCGGCCCGAAGCGCCGACCAGCGGCGACGCGGTCTTCCCCGCGGTGATCGGCGCGATAGAACAGCACGCTCCTAGTCAGACGTGATTCCTGATGATCCAGGCGTACGAGTGGATGCCGGACGTCAGGATCAGCGCGGCGACGATGCCCGCCTTGTTCACCAGCCCGTCGGCCCGAGCGAGGTTGTACCAGAAGAGGACCGCCAACGGTAACGCCGCCGGTGCATAGAGGTTCCAGTCGTTGTAGACACCCAAGTCGGCTCTCCAGGTGAAGACGTAGCCGATGAAGACGACGGCGGCGAGCGCCAGGAAGATGTTGAACCGGCTGAGATCGATTCGCTTGAAGGCAACGAGCGGAACCAGACAGAGCACTGGCGGAAAGAGAAGGAAGAGGAGGCTCACGATTTGGCTGTGGTACTCCACGCTCGGCGCCGCGAACCGCTGCAACTTGCCCGCCTGCCCGAAGGCGTTGCTCGTCCGGATGACCCCGAATGGCAGGCCGTGAAAGTGGAAGTAGAGCACCACCACCGACGGGATCGCGACAAGTGTCAACGCCGCCAGGGCCACTGACAGCAGCTGTCGACGCCGCAGGGCGACGATGTACAGATAGGCCAGGCTGACGAGCAGGAAGGCGGCCAGGAGATGGAACGTGATGGCCACCGCCAGCACGCCGCTGGGCACGAGCAAGCTGATCCGGCCCTGGACGTACAGATAGCCGGTGAACAAGTAAAGGAGGATCAGGGCGGTGACCAGCGTGTAGTTCTCCACGTCGCCAAAGAAGAGTTGCATGAAGCCAGCCGACCCGACGCCGAGTACGAGAAGGATCCACCGCCTCTCGTGCAGCGCAACCCAGGCGAAGGTGAGCAGCAGAGCGACGAAGATCGCTCCCGCCAGTGACGACAGGAACTGATACGAGTACTCGACAGTCCAGCCGAACGCCCGGTTCGTGTGGTACCAGAAGCGGGAGTGCAGATAGAGCTCCAGGATCTCGTCGTGAGACACAGTGGCGCCCCTGACCGGTATGTCGGCGTGGAACTTCGCGCTGAACGCCATGCCGTCGGGGTTGATGAACTGGTTCCGCAGCCCGAGGAACCAGGTGAAGCTGTACGTCGCTACGACCAATGCCAGCATCGCTCTGGCCCTCGTGCTGAGGGCGGCGACTCGAGTCAGGATCGCGTTCACCGGCCGGGCCGCACGATCCCACGGGAGGCGAAGCGTGACGACGACAAGTAGCGGCAGGAGGAAAGCAGCCCATCGCAGTGGCCGCAGCTGATCGAACCCGAACAGCATGCGCGCCAGCGTGGGGGAACGATCCGTCAACGCCCGAGGCAGGACCGCCGCCGCCGCGTAGAGGATGGCCAACAGGAGAACGAGGGCGCTGTAGAGCGCAGCCTCCCGTCTCCCGGCCTCGGTCCGCCTCCCCTCGACGTCGGCCACGCCAGGACGGTACCGGCTCCGTCCCGTCGGGCCGTCTTCCCACGGCACCAGCGGGTGCCATCTACGAGCTACCTGGACTCGTCGCTAGTCCGTAGGTCTCCGCCTTCCTCAACGGGGTGCGGCCCTGTCGCGAGGATCGCTGGGATGGCGACCTCGGGCGGTAGTGGCAAGCTGACCCGCTCGTCGCGTTCCTCGGGGGTGGGGTGGTGCTTCTCGGGCACGAGAGCCACCGTACGCCACCTCGCGGATTGCTGGCCCCCGCGACTCGCCGGCGTAGCCCTTGGAGGTACCCGGCCGGTTGCGACCCTGCTGGTGACGGTTCTTTGGCCTGCCACCGATATACGTCTCATCGGCGACGATGGTGCCCGAGAGCAGTCCCGCCAACGGGTCACGCTTCATCGACTCGCGCAGGCGGTGGAGCATGAACCACGCCGTCTCAGGGGTTACGCCGTGCATCCGCTCGACCTCGCGAGCGGAGATGCCGTTCTCGGCCGACGACATCTGGACCATGACCATGAGCCACGTCCGAAGGCTGACCTTGGTGCCGTGAACGATCGTTCCGGTCAGCACGCTGAACTGCTTCCGGCACTTGGCGCACTTCCAGACGCGGCGTACTGACTGCGTGCGCTTGCCGTCCGGCTTCGGCTTGCCGGTGCCACGGGTTCCGCCCTTGGGCGTCAGGAAGTACGCCTTGTCGTGACCGCAATGTGGGCACACCGGCTTGCCGTGCCAACGCAGTTCTTCGAGCAGGAGGTAAGCGTCATGCTCGTCGCGGATCTGGTCGGCGACGTTCCGCAGCGTCAATTTCACAAACCCAGTCGCCCTCAGCCTGGGGGGTTTGTCAAACTCGGACGCTTGAAGATGAGCAAGGCCCCATCTCCGGTGGAAATGGCGCCCGCCAGCTCCCACCCTTCGACGCCACTGGCTTTCAGAATGGTCTCGAGGCTCAGAACGCTGGAAGCTTCCGTCCCGGCAATCGCCGGGTCCCACGGCTCGACCTTGTACGACCACTCGGGAGTATCGGCCACGACCAGAGCGTACCCATCGTCTGGGTTTGTCAACCCGGACAATCCCGTGAAGCGATTCGGGCGGCAAGGTCACCTACGCGTACAACTCTGTGAACCTGCTCTCGACACTCACCGAGCCGAACGGCGCCAAGACGACCTTCACCTACGACAAGGCCGGCAGGCGCACCTCGACGGCCTACCCTAACGGCGTCACCCAAACCATCACCTACGACGCCTCTGGGCGCCAGACCCAGATCAAGGCAACGGACCGGGCCGGGACGGTTCTCACCGACTTCACCTACAGCTACATCAACCCCGCCACAAGGAAGGACACCGCCCTCCGCTACCGGGCCACCGCCATAGGGGCGACCATGGATTACGCCTACGACGCCTTGGACCGGCTCGTGGATGCCCGGACCTCCAACGCCCGCCGGTTCCAGTACTCCTACGACGGCAACGGCAACCGGCTCAGCCAGACGGTCGGGGGCACGACGACGAACTACTCGTACGATGCAGCCAACCGGCTCACCGCCGGCGGGGGCCTCACCTACAGCTATGACAACAACGGCAACCTCACCGGGGCCAGCAACGGGCGCTCGCTGACCTACAACGCCAAGAACCAGACCACGGGCATCAAGCCTCCCGGCCTGCTCTCAGCGTCGGTGGCCATGACCTACGCCGGATCCACCCAGGACGAGCGCACCAAGGCCGGAAACACGACGTTCACTAGGGGCTTCGGCGGCGTCACCATCGCCTCCGAACCCGGATTCCTCGGCCTCGGCAGCTCGAACACGTACTACACCAGGGACGATCGCGGGAACCTGGTTTCACAGCGCCTGCCGAGCGGTACCTATTACTACCTCTTCGACGGCCTCGGCTCGGTTGTGGCTTTGACCGATGTCAACGGCGGTGTGGCAAACCGCTACCTATACGACCCGTACGGCAACACCATCCCTGCGGGCACTACGGGGTCTGTGGCGAATCCCTGGACGTTCGCTGTCGGGTTCTACGACGCCGTAACGGGTCGCTACAAGTTCGGAACGCGATACTACGACCCGTCGATCGGCCGTTGGACACAGGTGGACCCGGAACTGGGAGAGCCAGCGTATGTCTACGCAGACAGCAATCCCGTCAACTTCGTCGATCCCGACGGCGACATTCCTGCGCTCGCGGCTGTCGCTGCCGGGGCGATCATTAGGGCGGCTGGCCCAAGGGTCGCAACCGCGTCGGTAGCCGGCTCGTTGGGACGGCGGCCGGCCGGGCTCTTGGCAGAGGGCTCACGAAGGCGGCGGCTGGTGCTGCGCGACCGCTCGCTCGCAGAATTAACGTCGGACACGTCCGCGTCGGCTTGAGTGGTCCCCAAAAGCTTGAGTGGTCCCCAAAAGACTCCCGCAATCCGGGTGGGTGGCCGACATTTCTTCTTGGACTAAGGGAAGGCAGGGTTGCGCCGCGACATCCGCGACTTAATAGACGATGTGGTTGACGCCGTCGTCCACGACCTTACCCCTGGCTGCGTTACCGTCGAGCAACGAGGAAGTCCGGGTCGTGACTTAGTCGTATCCATTGTGCCCAACGTGAAGGAATCGTCTCCAGTAATCATAAGTTACAGTGGAGACGATCCGATTGTCTTCGTCGAAGTCGGCGAAGCGACAACTATTGAACTTTACGAGCCCAATGTACTTCGCGAAGGACTTTACGATGTCCTCTCAACAGTAGTCAAGAATGGCTTTGTAGAGAGGACGTGGTGGCACGGGGGAACGCTCATCTATTCCGAGGCAGAGCTTGCGTTCAGTAAGATTCAACCCGGAAAGATCTCCGCGCAGTTTGGCAGGCGGGAACTCCTGTGTCAGGCGGACATGCGGGAACGTCGATACCTGCCGTACGAATAGGACCTACGCGAAACAAGCGGGAGGGCGGGCCCGGATTCGTGCGTCCAGGATGAGGGTGCCAGTGCCTGGACGGGGACGACTCGGCAGTGGCAACGAACGAGCATCATGGCCGGCCCGCATGTGAGGTGTCACTCCACCTCAACTTTGCGGGTGGTGACACAGACCCGAGCACGGGTGTCAACGGACATCACGATCTCCCGCTTCGGCGGACAACAGATCTCCCGGTACCCGGACACCAGAACTTTCCTCACCCACTGCGGCAGGCGGGGCGGCGGCTCGTTTACCCGCTCGACGGCGTCGGGTAGTGACCGGGCCATGAGCGACGACGAAGAGCTGGAGTTCCCGCCACAGCACCAGGAGCCGCCCGGTGTCACCGGGGAGATGACGCCCAAGCCCCACGACGAGATGTCGGGGTACGTGGGCCGGGGGCTGCTCGAGGGGCAGCGGGCGCTGGTGACCGGAGGGGACTCGGGGATAGGGCGGGCGGTGTCGATCGCCTTCGCCAAGGAAGGGGCGGACATCGCCATCGCCTACCTGTCGGAGGACGAGGACGCCCGCCACACGGCCAAGCTGGTCGAGCAGGAGGGCCGGCGCGCCGTCCTACTGCCCGGTGACCTCACCGACGAGGAGCACTGCCGGGAGGTCGTGGAGCGCACGGTGAGCGAGCTCGGCGGCCTGGACATCCTCGTGAACAACATCGCCTTCCAGAACCCGGTCGAGTCCCTCGCCGACATCTCCACCGAGCAGTGGGACCGCACGTTCAAGACCAACATCTACAGCTACTTCTGGGTGACCAAGGCGGCGCTCGACCACCTGCCCGACGGGGGCACGATCATCAACAGCAGCTCGATCAACGGCCTACGCGGCAACAAGGGGCTCATCGACTACTCGGCGACCAAGGGTGCCATCCTGGCGTTCACCTACTCGCTGGCCCAGTCGCTGGTCGAACGGCGGATCCGGGTCAACTGCGTCGCCCCGGGGCCGGTGTGGACACCGCTCATCCCCGCGACCATGGAGGAGCAGAAGACTGCCCACTTCGGTCAGCAGACGCCGATGGACGAGGCCGCCCAGCCCGACGAGATCGCCCCGTCCTACGTCTTCTTCGCTTCCAGTGCCTTCTCCAGCTACTACAGCGGCGAGGTCCTGGCCCCCGTCGGTGGAGAGACGCTCCCGGGCTGAGCCCCCTCAGTGCGCGCTGCCGATATTGCCGGGTCGCGACGACTGCGCTAGGAAGGTCACCGCTTACTCTCGGGAAGCTGAGCCGCATCGGAGGTCAAGGCAGTGAGCAACCTGCGTCGTGTCATCGCCGCCGCGTCCGGCATCGGTCTGGTGCTCGGCCTCGTCGCCACTCCGGCCGCCGCCAACCATCTCAGCTGCGGGCAGGTCGTCACCGCCAGCACCACCCTGCACGGCGACCTGGTGTGCCCCGACGGCAGCGGGCTCGTCCTCCAGGGGAACGGCATCACCCTCAACCTCAACGGCCACACCATCCGGGGTCGGCTGGAGACCCGGCAGGTGACCCAGGCCGCCGCCACCGGGGACAACGGCGTGGTGGGCGCGCCGTACACCGTGCGCTTCGCCGCCGGGCAGTTCGCCGGGGTCGAGATCCGGGGGACGAGGAACCGCGTCGTCGGCCCCGGGTCGATCAGGAACTTCGCCGCGGGCGTGCTCATCCAAGGCGGCTCGGCCAACACGGTGACGCGGGTGACGGTGGAGGAGAACCTCGGTCCCCCCGGCACCACCGACCTGGGCGACGGCATCCTCGTGTGGGATTCGGTGGGGAACTACATCACCGGCAACACGGTGAGGGACAACGGCCCCTTCGACGGCATCGGCCTCCTCGGCGCCGCCGGGCGCAACGTCGTCCACGGCAACCTGGTGACCCGCAACAGCCAGCCCGAGATCTGCCCCGAGTTCGACTTCTTCCGCTTCTCGACATCGGGTGGCGGCATCGTCCACGTGTGCGGACCGACCCATCCCACCCTGAGGCCGTTCACCTTCATCAACCAGCAGAACCACGGCGTCAAGTTCGAGGGCCTGGGACCGGGCGCCCCTTACGAGAACACGGTCACGGGCAACACGATCGTCGACAACGGCAACACCGGTGTCTTCATCCCGTCGACCTGCCCTGACTTCGGGCCAGGAGCGGTGTGCCAAGGCCCGCTGATCCGCGACAACGTGATCAACGGCAACCAGGTCAACCGCAACGGCTTCGGGTACCCGACGGGGCTCACGAGCGCGCGGCTGTTCGAGGGACCGGGCAACGGGGGCAGCGGGATCACGTTCATGACCGGTGGCCCGAACCCGCCCATCCGCCACACCGTGCGGGGCAACACGGTCAACGAGAACGCCAAGAACGGCATTGCCGTGCTCGACCACCGAGCGGGCAACCCGGCGACGAGGAGCCTCTTCGTCGGCAACACGGCGCTGCGCAACAACCGGCTCCCCGGCGGGGGCAGGGCGTTCAACGCCTACGACGGCAACGCCAACGTCACCCCGAGCACGCCGTGCGACCAGAACGTGTGGCGGGACAACAACTTCGGCCGGACCGCCGCCGACATCGGCGGGCCGGTGCCGCAGAACAACCTCACCAACCATCCCTGTGTGGGGCCGGTGCTGGCCGCCCCGGCGGCGTCCGCCCAGGCTGCCGCTCAACAGGCGGCCCAGGAAGGTCCGACGCCGTTGTCGCGGCGGGCACCCCGGCGGTAACCGGGCCACCCGGCCCGTTCCGGGCCGCCAGGACGGCGGCCAGCACCAGCGCCGCGGTCGCCGCCGCCGTCACGCCCAACCACGTCCACCACCCGAGGGGTGGGCTCCAGTCCGCCTCGGCGATGAAGGCCCAAGGTCCGGGGACGCCGACGGCGTGGCGGCGAGCGTTGGTGTACCACGCCAGCAGGTGGACGGCGGCGGTGGGGGCGACGAAGGCCACCGGCAGCCACCGGGCGAGGCGCGCCCGCACCCGGTCCCGGTTGGCCAGGAGGATCTCACCCGCCGCCAGCGGCAGGACGACGACGTAGGGGAGGACGTAGCGGGCCTGGGCGCCGAAGCCGGTCGCCCGGTTGAGCGTCGCCACCGCCACGGTGGCGACGACGGTTCCCGCCGCGAGGATGCCGAGGGCCAGCCGTTGGCGCCGACCGCCGACGACGAAGGCGGCGGCGAGCAGGGCCAGGAGGAGCACCTTCCACGTCCCGTACGCCACCGTGGGCATCCTCGTGTCCAGCCAGCCGAAGACGCCGATGGCCTGGTCGAAGATGGCGGGAAGCTCCTCCACCTCGCCGCGCAGCCCTCGGACGGCGGCGCCCACGCTCCGGCGGGGGCGGGGCTGGACGGCGAGCTCCCACGCCACCGTGGCGACGACCGCGCTGGCCAGCGCCCCCGTCGCCCCCACCGCCCGCCGGCCTCCTCGCCGCCAGGCGGCCCTCGTCGCGGCGACGCCGGCGAGGCCCACGACGGAGAGGACCGACAGGCCCAGCCAGAGCACGCCCGTCACCCGGGCCAGCGCGAGCAGGGCGCCGCTCGCCCCGAGGATGGCCCACACCCAGGCCCCCTCCTGGCGGCCGCGGGCCAGGCGCAGCAGGGTTGCGGCGAAGCAGATGCCGGCGGCGATCTCCAGCCCGTTGGCCGAGAGCGTCGAGACCATGAACGCCACCATGGGGGTGACGGCGACGGCCAGGCCGATCAGCCAGTAGCCGCCCTCGCCCGGAGCCCAGAGCAGGAGGACGGCCAGCCCGAGGAGCACCCCCGACAGCAGCCAGAACCCCAGCCGGCCCAGGCGAGTGGCGCTCTCGGGATCGTCGGCGGCGCGCATGAGCAGGCCGGGCAGCACGTAGGTGAACGGCTGGTAGGGACCGACGATGGTGGCGCCCTCCGTGGCTCCCGGCGGCCGCTCGTTGCGCAGGCAGCCGGCGGAGATCTCGGGGTGGAACGCGCTACAGGGGAGCGGCCCGGGGTCGAGGCCGGGGGGGATGCGCACGAGTCGGGCGGTCACGGCGTGCCACCTCGCCTCCTTTGCGAGGCTGGAGAGGTCGGGCGGAGGGGGCGGACGACGGCGCAGGTGGAGGTCTCCACGGCCGGCGGCCAACGCCTTGAGGTAGTGGGCCGTCTCGTCCGGTGCCCCGCCCGGAGGGTTCCCGACCAGCCACGCCGAGCCCAGGAGCACGGAGGCGACGATGACCAGGACGGGTACCCGGGTCGCCACCGGGTCACACTACCGACGGCGGCCCGAACCGCGGACGCGTCGTATCAGCGCCCACGCCTCCATCACCTGGTTCGCCGGGCTCGGGGCGGGGGGCGGAGCGGCTGATCAGCCGCCCGCGCCCGCGCCCGGCGCGAGGTGGCGGGCGAGGAACGCCACCGAGAACTCCATCTCCTCCACCGGCACCGACGCGTGCTCGCCCGGATGGGCGTGCAGGCGCTTGTCCACCGAGGCGATGGCGTCGAAGAGCTCGAGCACCTGCTGGCGGGGGAGGAGCGAGTCGTCCCACTGCTGGAGGAAGGCGACCGGGCAGGTGACCCGCTCGGCGTCGGCGGCCAACCGCTCCCGCGTGGGTCCGACGAGGCCCATCAGGCCTAAGACGGCCACCTGCACGCGGGGCTCGACGGCGACCAGGGGGATCCCGTAGATGGTTCCCATGGAAAGGCCCCAGTAGCCCAGGGGACCGTCGCCGACCTCATCGAGGCCGCGCACGACGTCCAGCGCGCCCTTCCACTCGGCGATCACGTCGTCGACCGTTCCCGGCCTCGACCACTCCGACAGGAAGTCGGCGAACAGCTGCATGGCGTCGGCCCTCGGGTTGGCCCGCCGGTCGCCGTGGCCCGGCGCGTCGAGGGAGAGGGCGGCAAACGCGAACTCCCGGACCAGGTGCCGGGCGACGGCCAGGATGTAGTCGACGCGCTTGTGACGGGTCGCCCCGTGCCCGAACAGCACGAGCGGCCGGGCGCCGGTCGCTCCCTCGGGCGTCCAGAGCAGGGCGGGGACGGCCCGGCCCTCGACGTCGAGGTCGAAGCGCCGCTCGACGACGCCGTCGTGCACGAGCGGGTCGCCGAGCCAGTTGGTCGTTCCGGCCGTCACCGCCGATGAGCCTACCGACGGGTCGCTGAGTACCCTCGGAGCGGGATGCACGAGACCAGTGCCGCTCTCACTGTGCAGCCGGTGGCGCTCGAACTGCTGGGCAGCGCCGCCGCGGCCGTTCACGGTCCGACCGACGTCGAGGCCAAGGTGACGTGGGTCGTCGAGGCGGTGCGGACGGCCACGGGCGCACCGGTCGTCGCCTACCTGGACTTCCGCCAGGGCACCAGCCCGACCACCACGGCGGTGGGCGTGGGGGCGGCGGACGTCGACCGCTTCGCCCGCCCGGCGATGCGGATGCTGCTCGACGCCGGTCCCGGCTTCGAGGTCGTGCGCCGGAGCGTCGACCTGCTCGGCGACCCGCGGTATCTCAGCTTCTGTCACCGCGCCGGCCTGGGCGACGACACCGCGACCCTGGTGGTGCCCGTCCTGGCCGCCGACGCGCTGCCTCACGGCGTGATCCTGGTCGCCGGCCCCGGTCCGCGCGAGTTCGACCCCGAGGAGGAGGCGACCGTCGTCGCCTTCGCCTCCCACTTGGGGGTGGCCTTCGACAATCTCGAGACCGTCACCCGCCTCACCGAGCTGCACGCCGCCCAGGAGGAGATCGTCCACCAGCTCCAAGAGGCGGTGCGGCCACCCATGCCGGAGGTCCCGTCGGCCGAGCTCGGCGTCCACTACCTCCCCGCCGACCCCGGCGCGCCGACGGGAGGCGACCTCTACGACTGGCTCCTCCTCCCCAACGGCGACCTGCACCTCGCCGTCGTCGACGTGATGGGCAAGGGGGTCTCGGCGACGAAGGACGCGGTGAGCGTCACCCACGCCCTCCGCCTGCTCGCCCTGGACGGCTGCTCGCTCGACCGGCTGGTGGCGCGGGCCGGCGCGCTCGTCACGGCCCAGAGCCCCGAGCTGGTCGCCACCGTGCTGGTCGCCCGCTACCGGCCGTCGGACGGGACCGTCCACCTGGCCGGTGGTGGCCACCCGCCCGCCCTGTTGGTGTCGGGCGACCGGCGGGTGCGGCTGGTCTCCGCACCGGGCGTCGCCATCGGATGGCCGGGGGCGGGCTCGAGCGAGATCGCCACCGTCGTGCTCGACCGCCAGGACACGCTCGTTCTCTACACCGACGGCCTGATCGAGGCGTCCAAGGACATCCTCGCCGGCCTCGACGGCATCACCACCGCCGCCGCCCAGACAGCCGAGTACCCGGCCACCCACGTGGCCCGGGCGCTGGTGCAGCGCGCCCTCTTCGGGGCCCAGCGGCGGGACGACTCGCTGGCCCTCGTGCTCCGCCGCCGTACCCCGCCGGCTCCCTCGACGGGGGCGCCGCTGGCGCCGTTCGAGTACCGCTTCTCGCCCAGCCCCGCCACCATCCCGCTGGCCCGCCACCTGTTCGCCGACTGGCTCCAGTACCTGGCCATCGAGGACGCCGAGCGCTCCGACCTCCTCCTGGTCGCCTCCGAGCTGTGCTCCAACGCCGTCCGCCACGCCAGCGGCGCCCCCGGAGCGCTGGCGTTGCGGGCGTGGGCCGAGGGCGACGCGGTGGTGCTCGAGGTGGAGGACGACGGCGCCGGGTTCGAGCTGGTCGACCGCTACGACGACGACTTCCCCGACCCCTCGGCCGAGCAGGGACGGGGCCTCTACGTGGTCCGGGCGCTCACCGACGACATGTCGGTGCGCCGCCACGCCGACCACACGGTGGTGCGGGCCGTGCGCCGGGCCGTGCTGCCCGGCCGGACCTGACCGCCAGAAGGTGACGAGCACCCGGACCGGTGGTGCTGCGGTCCCCGGTGGGGAATAGGGACCAACGCACTCGATGAACCCGGTCCAGGTGCTCGCCGTCGCCCCGTTCGGCGCGGGACCAGGCCGCCCGGGACGAGATCGTGTCTCTCGACCACTCAGAGCCGCCACCGCCCGAGCCTGATACGCGCCTCTCGGGTCAGAGGCCGAGCTGCCAGAGGAGGAACGCCCAGCTGTCGGCCAGCTCGTCGGCCTGCTTCCACGCCGGCTTCCCCTGGCCGTGGCCGGCCCGGGTCTCGACGCGCAAGAGGATCGGTCGTCGTTCGGGGGTGGAGGTGGCGGCCTGCAGGCGGGCGGCGAACTTGCGGGCGTGCATCGGGTCGACGCGCGAGTCCGACTCGGCCGCCAGGACGAGCGTCGCCGGGTAGGCGGTCCCGTCGACGACGTGGTGGTACGGCGAGTAGGCGGCGAGGGCGGCGAACTGCCCGGGGTCCTCGGGGTCGCCGTACTCGGGCACCCACAGGGCTCCGATCAGGAAGCGGTGGTAGCGGAGCATGTCGAGGAGGGGGACGGCACAGACCGCCGCCCGGCAGAGGTCGGGCCGCTGGGTGATGGTGGCCCCCACCAGCAGCCCGCCGTTGGAGCCGCCCCGGACCGCCAGCCGGTCACGGCTGGTGCGACCGTTGGCGACCAGCCAGTCGGCGGCGGCGGCGAAGTCGTCGAACACCTGCTGCTTGCGGTCGAGCATGCCGGCACGGTGCCAGTCCTCGCCGTACTCCCCACCTCCGCGGATCCCCGGTACCGCGTAGACCCCTCCCTTCTCGCAGAAGGCCACCAGCCCCACGCTGAACCCGGGGGTGGACGGGATGGCGAACCCCCCATAGCCGCTCACCACGGTCGGCGTGTCGGGCGACGGCCCGGTGCCGGCGGCCCGGACGAGGAACATCGGCACGCGGGTGCCGTCCGTCGACTCGTAACGCACCTGCTCGGTGACGAACCCAGCGGGGTCGACGGGGGAAGGCAGGCGGCTCCACCGCTCGACGCCACCGGGAGGCGTCCAGCGCCAGAGCCCGGAGGGCCGGGTGAACGAGGTGAAGGCGAGGAAGGCCCGGTCGGTCGCCGGGTCGGCGTCGAGCCCCACCACCGATCCCATCTCCGGCAGCGCCTCCTCCGCGCCGCCCGAGCCGTCCAGCCGGTAGCGGTGGAGCCGGGACACGGCGTGCTCGGTCGACGCGACGAGCAGCCACTCACCGGCCACGACCGCCGCTTCGATGACCGCCTCGCTCTCGGCGACGATCGTCTCCCACTCGTCGGCTCGGGGCGCGCGCACCGACGCCCGCACGACCCGGCCGCGCGACGCTCCCAGGTTGGTGACCGCGTACAGGTGGTCGCCGACGACCTGGCACCAGGTCGAAGCCTCCTCCCCCGCCACCACCGTCGTGCGGTCGCCGTTCGAGCGGTCGACGAGGACCACGTCGGTGCGGGTCGGCATGAGGTGCACGTGGAGGGCGAGCCACCGCCCGTCGGGGGAGATGGCCGCCATGGGCAGGGCGGTGCGGTCGAGGTCACCCAGGACGAGGGTGTCGGCCTCGGGGCCGGGACGCCCGACCTCGTGCCACCAGACCGTCTCCCAGTAGCCCTCCTCGCCCTCCTCCACGGTGGCGGGGTCGGGCAGGCGGCTGTACGCGAACGCCGACCCGTCGGGGAGCCACGCCGGCGACGGGTGGCGGACGTGGGGGAGGGCGTCGGGCAGCAGCTCGCCGCTCGCCACGTCGAGGATGTGCAGCGTCCCCCGCTCGCTGCCCGCCTCCGAGATGCCGTAGGCCACCAGGCGGCCGTCGGGCGACGGAGAGAACCAGTCGACGGCGGCGGCGTGGTCGGCGGCCAGGTCAGCGGGGTCGACCAGCACCCGCGGCGGCTCGTCGGGGTCTCGGGCGCTGCGCACGACGAGCACCGCCTGCTCCTGGTCGCCCTCCCGCTGGAGGGCGAAGACGCGGTCGCCTCCCACCGCCGGCGCGCCGACCGAGCCCATCCGCAACAGCTCGAGGAACCGGGCGTGCAGGGCGGGTCGGAAGGGGAGGGCGTCGAGCACCGCCCGGGTCCGGGCGTTCTGGGCATCGGTCCACGCCGCCGTCTCGGCCGAGTCGCCGTCCTCGAGCCACCGGTAGGGGTCGGAGACGGGCCGGCCGTGGAGGACGTCGACGACGTCGTCGCGCCGGGTGGGAGGTGCGGGAGGGACCCGGACGAGGGGGTGGCTCAGCGAGGCGGAAGACCGAGCGGGGTCGACGGGGGCGACTACTTGGCGTTGGGCCGGCGCCCGTGGTTGGCCTTCTTGCGGCGGGCCCTGGCCTTGCGCTTGCTCGTCTTCTTCGACATCCCGCAGAGGCTACCGCCCCCGGTGAGCCGGCCGGGCCGGCGCCCAGCCGGCGGTACCCTGAGCCCGTGGAGCGCCTCGGACTCGTGGGCCTGCCCAACGCAGGCAAGTCCGCCCTCTTCAACGCCCTCACCGGCGCGTCGGCGGTGGTCGCGGCCCACCCCTTCTCCACCACCGAGACCCAGGTCGGGGTGGCCCAGGTCGCCGACCACCGCCTCCTGGCCCTGGCCGAGATGAGCCGGTCGCGCAAGGTCGTCCCCGCCACCGTGGAGTTCGTCGACATCGCCGGGCTGGTGGCGGGGTCGTCGACCGGCGAGGGCCTGGGCAACCGGTTCCTCGGGGGCATCCGCGAGGTCGACGCCGTGGTCCTGGTGCTGCGGGCGTTCGTCGACGACAACGTGGTCGGTGGGACCGACCCCCTCGACGACCTGCACACCCTTGAGCTCGAGCTCGTCCTCGCCGACGCCGAGTCGGCCGAGGCCCAGCTGGCCAAGCGGCGAAAGATGGCGAAGTCCGACCCGGCGGCGGCGGCCGAGGTCGAGGTGCTGGAAGCGGCGGTCGAGGTGCTGAACGCGGGGACGCCGATCTACCGGTCATCTCTGGCGGCCGACCAGCGTGCCGCCCTCCGTCCCATGTTCCTGCTGACGAACAAGCCCGTGCTGGCCGTGGTCAACCTGGGCGAGGACCAGCTGGGCGACGCCGACGCGCTGGTGAAGCCGGTGGCGGCCGAGCTCGGGAGCGCGGCCGACGTCCTCGGGGTGAGCGTGCAGCTCGAGGCAGAGGCGGCCCAGCTCGACGACGCGTCGAGGGCCGAGCTGCTCGAGGGGCTCGGGCTGGGCGAGGGGGCGCTTCCCCGCATCGTGCGGGCCGCCTACCACCTGCTCGGGCGGCGGACGTTCTTCACCACCGGCGACAAGGAGTCGCGGGCGTGGACCTTCCGGGCGGGCGCCAAGGCACCCGAGTGCGCGGGCGTCATCCACTCCGATCTCCAGAGGGGCTTCATACGGGCCGAGGTCATCCGTTGGGACGCCCTCCTCGCGCTGGGCTCGTGGGCCGCCGCCCGGGAGGCGGGCAAGCTGCGGGTCGAGGGCAAGGAGTACGAGGTCGCCGACGGCGACGTCCTCGAGATCCGGTTCAACGTGTGATGGCCGTGGCCTCGCCCCGCCGGCTGTGCTGAGGGCGGTCGCACATGCCCTGGCTGCTGCGGGACGACAAGGTGCTGGCGGCGCTCGAGGTGGCCGAGTCCTTCCGCGACCGGTCGCGAGGGCTGCTCGGGCGTGACCGCCTCGAGGGAGCGCTCCTCATCCGCCCGTGCCACCAGGTGCACTCCTTCGGCATGCGCTTTCCCATCGACGTCGCCTTCTGCACCAAGGACCTGGTGGTCGTGCGCACGCTGTCGCTGCGGCCGGGGCGGATCACCCGCCCGTCGCTGCGCTGCTGCTGCGTGATCGAGGCGGAGGCCGGGGCGTTCGACCGATGGCGGCTGCGCCCGGGCGACCAGCTGGCGGTGGAGCAGTGACCGATTCGTGGGGCGAGGCGGCGCCCGGCGCCAGCGGTGGCGGCACGCTCGTCCTCGTCGCCACGCCCATCGGCAACCTCGGCGACCTTCCGCCCCGGGCGGTGCGGGCGCTGGCCGAGGCCGACACCATCGCCTGCGAGGACACCCGCCGTACCCGCCAGCTCCTGAGCCACGCCGGGGTCGAAGGCGGCAACCGCCTCATCGCGGTCAACGACCACACCGAGGCCGGACAGGTGCGCACGATCCTCTCCCGGCTCGACGCCGGTCAGCGGGTGGCTCTCGTGACCGACGCGGGTATGCCGGCGATCTCCGATCCGGGCCAGCGCCTGGTGGCGGCGGTTGTCTCCGCCGGCCACCGGGTCGAGGTCGTCCCCGGCCCGTCGGCCGCCCTTGCCGCGCTGGTGGTGAGCGGCCTGCCCACGGCCCGGTTCTGCTTCGAGGGGTTCATCCCCCGGAAGGGCCGGGCCCGGGCCGAGCGGCTCGGCGAGCTGGCGACCGAGCGGCGCACGATCGTGCTCTTCGAGGCACCCCACCGCGTCCGCCAGACGGTGACCGACCTGGCCTCGGCGCTCGGTCCCCTGCGGCGAGTGGCGGTGGCCCGAGAGCTCACCAAGGCGTTCGAGGAGGTCTGGCGGGGCACGCTCGAGGAGGCCGCCGCCCACCTGGGCGCGGCCGAGCCGCGCGGCGAGTACGTGCTGGTCGTGGCGGGCGCGCCCGCTGCCGAGGCGCCGTCGGCCGACACCGTGGAGGACGCCCTGCGCGCTCGCATGGAGGCGGGCGCCGACAAGCGCTCGGCCATCGCCGCGGTGGCGGCCGAGCTGGGCGTCCCCAAGCGCCAGGTGTACGAGGCCGCCCTACGCCTGTAGCTCCCACCGTCACCGAGCGGCCGGACGGGCTCGTCTACGAGGAGGAGCTCGTCTCCGAGGACGAGGAGCGTGAGCTTGTCTCCGTCTTCTCCGACCTCGCCTTCTCGGAGGTGCGCATGCACGGCCAGGCGGCCCGGCGGACAGTCCTGCACTTTGGCTATCTCTACGACTACGAGGGGTGGAAGCTCACCCCCACCGAGCCGCTGCCGCCGTCACTGGAGTGGTTGCGGGAGCGGGCAGCGGACCTGGTCGGCGTCGAGGCCGACGACTTCGCCGAGACGCTCGTCACCCGGTACCCGCCTGGGGCGGGGATCGGCTGGCACCGCGACGCCCCACTGTTCGGTCCGCAGGTGGTGGGCGTCTCGTTGCTCGCTCCCTGCTCGCTCCGCTTCCAGCGACGATCGTCCGACGTCCGGCGGGTGTACGCGCTGGAGCTGGCGCCCCGGTCGGCCTACGTGTTGAGCGGCGCCGCCCGGTGGTCGTGGCAGCACTCGATACCCACGACCAAGAGCCTGCGCTACTCGGTCACCTTCCGGACCTTGGCCCGCCGGCGCGGCTGACCCTCCCCTCGGCGTCAGGGGGTGAAGCGCACCCGCAGGTCGACCAGCCCTCGCAGGGTCAGGCTGTCGCGGTGCTGCGGCTGGCCGCCCACCAGCTCCCACGTGCCGAAGCGGTCGAGCAGGCGGTCGAGCACGATCTGCGCCTCCATGCGCGCCAGGGCCGCGCCCAGGCAGTAGTGGATGCCGCTGCCGAAGCTCAGGGGGGCGCCTTCCGACCGCCCGACGTCGAAGCGGTCGGGGTCGGTGAACCGGGCCGGGTCGCGGTTGGCCGCGCCCAGGAGAGCCAGCACCGTGCTGCCTTCCTCGATGCGGTGCCCGGCCAGGTCGATGTCGGCGTACGCGGTGCGGGCGTTGATCTGCACGGGGCTGTCGTAGCGCAGAAGCTCCTCCACCGCGGTGCGCAGGAGCCCCCGGTCGGAGCGCAGCCGGGCCAGCTCGTCGGGGTGCCGCAGGAGGGCGAGGATCCCGTTGCCGATCAGGTGGGTCGTCGTCTCGAACCCGGCGGCGAAGAGCAGGATGGAGGTGGAGACGAGCTCGATCTCGCTGAGCCGGTCGCCCTCGTCCTCGGCGTAGATGAGCCTGGTCATCAGGTCGTCCTGGGGGTGGGCGCGCCGTTCGGCCACCAGGTCGGTGAAGTACCGCTCCAAGGCGGCGCTGGCGGCGGTCGCCTCCTTCAGCGCCTCGGGCGTGATGGTGAGCTCCAGAAGGGCGGTGCTCGCCCGGACCAGGGGCCGGAACTGGGCCCGGTCCTCGGCGGGCACGCCCAGCATCTCGCCGATGACGGTGACCGGGAGGGGGAAGGCCAGGGCGTCCATGACGTCGACCTCGCCGTCGCCGAAGCGGTCGACCAGCTCCTCCACGAGGGCGACGATGTGCGGCCGCAGCCCCTCGACCGTGCGGGGGGTGAACGCCCGGGAGGCCAGCCCCCGCAGCCGGGTGTGGTCGGGGGGATCGGCGAAGAGCATGTTGGTGTGGTCGTCGCGGAAGGCGGCCTGCTCCGCCTGATGCTCCTCGCTCAGGCCCAGGGCGCTCACCGCGCCGGAGAAGTCCTTGCCCACGTGCGGATGGCGGAGGAGGTGCTGGCAGTCGTCGTAGCGCGTGAGGACCCAGAAGCCGAAGCCGCTGCGGTGCACGGGCGAGTAGGTGCGGAGGGTGGCGTACCGCGAGTAGGGGTCGGCCTTGCCCTCGGGGGTCGCCACCAGCTCGACGAGGAGGGTGTCGGCGTCTACGGGAGGCGCGGTGGTCATGGTCCAGTGCTAGCAGCCCTTCTGGGCCTATGTCGGTCGCAGGCGGTGTGGCGTCGCTTGGGGTCCGGGTACATCTTCAGTGGTGACGGGAATCTCACCGGGGGAGCACGTCGGCAACGCTGTCCGTCAGCTCGCCCTCGACCGCTTGCAGCCCGCGGTCGACGCTCTCGAGGTCTCTTCGGCCGCCGATGTGGACGGCGTCGTCTACGACGTCCGCACACGGTGTCGCCGGGTCCGTGGCCTGCTCCGTCTGGTCCGCGACGAGGTCGGTGACGACGTCTACCGCCCGGAGAACCAGGCCCTCGGCGACGCTGCCCGGGCCCTGTCGGCGGTGCGCGACGCGGTGGTGATGGTCGAGGTCCATGACGAGGTGGCCAACTCCGGCGGCATCTCGGCCAGCGGGTTCCGCGAGGGCCTGGTCGAGCGCCATGAGCAGCTCCGGGGTGAGCTCCTCGCGGGGGACGCCCTGCCGCGGGTGCGCGAGTTCCTCGCCGCCGTCCTGGCCAGGGTCGAGACATGGCCTGTCGACACCATCGGGTGGAGCGCCGTCGCCGCGGGGGTCGAGCGGGTGTACCGCCGGGGCCGAAAGGCGATGGCCGCCGCCTACGACCAGCCCAGCACCGAGCGCTTCCACGACTGGCGGAAGCGCGTGAAGTACCTCAGCCACCAGCTGGCGCTCCTCGAGGACCTTTGGCCCGAGGTCATGAGCGCCAGCGTGGAGTCGGCACAGGCCCTCACCTCCGTCCTGGGTGACACCCACGATCTCGCCGTCCTGCGCGACGCCCTCCTCGAGGCGGGCGTGGATCCGCAGCGGGAGGCACACCTCCTCGAGCTCATCGACTCCCGGCGGCACCTCCTCCGGGCACGCGCCCGGCCGATCGGGCTCCGGCTGTATGCCGAGAAGCCCTCGCCGTTCGTGGCCCGGCTCGGCCGGTACTGGGAAGCGGGGCCGGTGCCGGCGACCGCCGTCTGACAGCACGCGGTCTTGCCATGATGGAGGGGTGGTCATGACCATCCTGAGGCAGACCGACCCCGCACGAGGACGCCGTGCCCTCAAAGCCGCGGCCGATTCCGGGTTCGTCGTGGATGAGTACGAGCCCATGTACATGCGCCTCCATCGGGAGGGGAGGCTGCAGGCCAAGGTGGAGCTCGCCGCCGCCGAGCTGGAGGACTGCCGGGCCTGCCCCCGGGACTGTGGGGTGAACCGCACCGCCGGGGAGACCGGCACGTGCAACACCGGGCGCCATGCGGTGGTGTCCACCGCCTTCCCGCACTTCGGCGAGGAGGACTGCCTGCGGGGGTGGAACGGCTCGGGGACGATCTTCTTCGGCCTGTGCAACCTCCGCTGCGTGTTCTGCCAGAACTGGGACATCTCCCAGAAGGAGGCGGGCCGGGAGTGCTCGGCGGAGGAGATCGCCGCGCTCATGATCCGCCTGCAGGACATCGGGTGCCACAACATCAACTTCGTCACGCCGGAGCACGTCGTTCCCCAAGTGGTCGAGGCCATCGCCGCCGCCGTGCCCCGAGGGCTTCGGGTGCCCATCGTCTACAACACCAGCGCCTACGACTCGGTGCGGTCCCTCCAGCTCATGGAGGGGCTGGTGGACATCTACATGCCCGACTTCAAGTTCTGGAAGCCGGAGACCGCTCGCCGCTTGGCCCGGGCCGGCGACTACGCGGAGCGCGCCAGGGAGGCGGTGGCCGAGATGCACCGCCAGGTCGGTGTCCTCCGGGTGGGACCCGACGGCCTCGCCCGCACAGGGCTCATCGTCCGCCACCTGGTGATGCCCGGCCAGCAGGAGGAGGCCGCCGCCATCTTCGAGTGGCTGGCCTCCGAGCTCTCCCCTGACACGTACGTCAACGTCATGGGCCAGTACCGGCCCGAGTACAAGGTCGACGGCGACCGCTACGACGACATCAACCGCCGGCCCGTGGCCGACGAGATGGAGGCGGCGTTCGCCGCCGCTCGTCAGGCCGGCCTGTGGCGCCTCGACAAACGGGTGCTGCCCTGGTGACGGGTTCTCACCGCTAGGCAGGCGCCTGTCCCGGCTGACCGATCGGTCCGAGCTTCGAGGCGCCGAGAACGCTGCCGTCGGGTCGGTGGAATGTCAGGGTGTCGTTTGGTTGGCCGGTGATGCGGAAACCGCCTTCGTGCACGGCGGTGTGGTGCCGGGGACAGATGAGGATGCCGTTGGCCACCGCGGTGGGACCGCCGTCGGCGAAGTGACGGACGTGGTGGACGTCGCAGGTGCGCCGCTCGCAGGCGACGAAGCGGCAGCGGCCTCCGTCGCGCACGGCGATGGCCCGCCGCTGCGCCACTGTCCACACCGGGGTGCGGGTGCCGACGTCGACGGGTTGGCTTCTTCCCCGCAGCAGGTGGCGAACCACACCGCAGTCACACGCCACCCGCCGCAGCGTCTCGGCGGCCACCGGCTGTCCGTCGAGGAGCTCCGAGCGCAGCCCCAACCGCTTGGCCAGGACGTCGACATCGGCCACCAGATGCAGCGTGTAGCGGTCGGCGCCACCGGGGGTGGGGCCGCCCCCGCTTCCCGCCCGCAGGAGGTCCAAGAGAGCATCCACCTGGCGCCGGGGCGAGAGGGCCGGTTCACGTGAACCGCCGTCCACAGGCTCCTCAGCAAGGCCGGCGGCGACGGCGGCGTCGAGGAGGCGCAGCACCTCCTCCCCCTCCTCGAGGGGGAGGACCATCTCCATCACCACCATGCCGTCGTAGGTGCGAGAGGCCCGCAGCCACCGCCGGTCCCATCGGCGGAGGTAGTCCTCCACCCCTCGATCTTGGTCCTGCAGGTGCTGCCAGTGGCGCACCGCCCGGTCCAAGTCGCCCACCGTGCCTTCGTTGGCCAGGGCCAGCAGCCACCGGTCGCACTCCTCGTCGACGTCGGTGATGCGGGTGATGGCCCGGACCTTGCAGTACGACAGCGACCCTGAGGCGAACGCCTCGGCGATCAGGGGACGGCGGCGCAGCTCCTGGGCCACTCGCAGCTTGTCCCGGGCGGTCCGGGTGGCCAGCCCGCAGCGCCACACCAGCCAGTCGACCCCCGACAGCCGTCCGTCGGCTCGCCAGCCCTCCCGGCGGTCGAACTCGGCCAGGAGTCTCAGCCACCGGCACTCGTCGGCCGCCGCCCTCGCTCCCCACGCAGCCAAGGCTTTTCCGAGCTCTCCGGTCGCCCACAGCTGGGGTTCCTCGGCGGCTTCCTCGCTCGTCGCCAGATCGAACATGACGTCCCCCATTGCCGAAGGAGCACTCGGGGGGAAGGCGCGCCCATGCTACCAAACACATGTTCGACCTCGCAAGCCTGTGACGCGAGGCGGGTGCATCGAACTCGGGCAACCGGGAGCCGACCACCCTTGGTCTTGGCGGGGTAGGTCACGGTGGTGCGACCGCTTCACCTCGCGGCAGATGGAACGGCGACTTGGCCGCCGAGCTGTTCGATCATCCTGCACCCCGGTCGCTCACGCGGGCTTCTCGGGCGAGCCGTAGCGATCGTGGAGCCGCCACCACTCGAACGTCGGCCCCTGCGGGCGTCCCTCAGGCGTGTCCTCCCAGTCTTCCTGACGGCCGAGCGGGGTGCGGTCGAGGATGCTCCAGACGCTGCCGATCGCCTCTACGCCACGCCAGCTCGTGAAGTAGGTGCGGTAGACGCGCCCCTCGTCGTCGCGGATGAAGACGTTGAACGCGAAGATCTCGCCGTCCTGGTCCCGAGTCGGATCGGGCTCGGGAGGGGAGAACCCGAAGTCGATCCCGAAGTCGCTGTTGCCGTCGGAATACCAGGGGATGTCGTCCCAGCCCATCCGCCGCTTGAACGCCTCCAGCTTGGTCAGCGGCGCGCGCGAGACCAGGACGAAGGTGGTGTCCCGGGCGTGCAGGTGGGCGAGGTGCGTGAGCTGGTCCACGAACATCGAGCAGCCGTCGCAGCCCTCCTCGTGGGTGGGACCGAACATGAAGTGGTAGAGGACGAGCTGGCGCCGTCCCTCGAACAGGTCGAGCAGACTCACTGCACCGTCCGGACCCTCGAACCTGTAGGCCTTCGTGATCTCGTGCATGGGCTGGCGGCGACGCTCGGCCGCCAGCTTGTCGCCCTCGCGCGTGTACGCCTTTTCCTTTGCCAGGAGCTCCTCGTGGCGACGCTGCCACTCCTCCTCCGATACGACCTCTGGCAGATTCATGGCGCCTCCTTGGGGTTTCCGAGTAGCGACTGCTTCGGCGAGCGCAACTCATCGCGGCCCATACCAGACCGCCGCCGCCAGTGATACCGGTATGGAGTCCCCTGACGACGCTGCTGGAGCATGCCCGCCCGTCTGGATTGGCGGGGTTGCGCTTCGGGCGAGTCCGCACGGCGTGTCGGAGTCTGTCCCTCGTGACAGGGTGGGGGCATGTGGGGCCTCCTTCGCCTCGCTCGGCGGCATCTGGAGCCGCGCCGTGGATGCGCCGATGTCCCCGCCTTGACCCCTGCAGCGGAATTGGGCGACGAGTGGCGCCGGGTGGCCGTGGTGGGTGACGTCGGTCACCCCTCGCCCGAACTCGACGCGACGGTGGCCGCCCTGGTTCGCGCTTCGAGCGATCGCCCCTTCGACGCCCTGGCTCTGCTGGGCGACAACGTCTACCCCGACGGCCAACCCGCTCTGCTGCAACAGGCTGTTTTCGACCCGTTTGGCCCACTGTTGGATACCGGCGTCGCGCCCCTTGCCGTGCTGGGCAACCACGACGTCGAGGCGGGCCACGGCGACGAGATCGCCCGGCTCCTCGGCATGCCGGGGCGTTGGTACGCCACCACCGTGGGCCACGCCCTGTTCGTCGCGCTCGACTCCACGCAGCCGGACTCCCCAGCTCAGCGGGCGTGGCTGGCCGCCACCTTGGCCCACGCTCGCGCCACGTGGGTGGTCGTCGCCCTGCACCACCCGCCGTACTCCGCGGGCTGGCACGGCTCTCAGCACCGGGTCCGCCGCGCCTTCGTGCCCGTGTTCCGCCGCTTCGGCGTCGACATCGTCCTCGCCGGCCACGAGCACGACTACCAGCGCTCGAAGCCGCTCGGGGGGATCACCTATGTCATCTCGGGGGCCGCCGCGCATCTACGGGCGACGGGTCGGGCAAGGTTCACCGCCGCCTCCCGCGCCACCCACCACTT
>DATACM010000254.1:0-9673 GCA_036259055.1 Acidimicrobiales bacterium
GATCAACGAGGTGCTCGAGCGGCAGGCCCGGCTGATCGCCAGCGGTGACTGGGAGGAGTACTTCCAGCTCTTCGTCCCCACCGAGCGGGCCCGCTGCTCGCCGGAGCTGTTCGCCCTCTTCGCCGAGCAGATCTACGGGCCCCTGCGCGACCGGGCGGAGGGGTCGACGCTGTCGGCCAACCTGGTCGACCTCAAGGTCAGCGGGTTCCGGGCCTCGGTCGAGTACCAGCTCGTGCTCAGGGAGTACGGCCTGGCCACCCAGGCGTCGACCGACAGCTACCTCAAGCTCGGCGACCGCTGGTTCATCGACGAACAGGCCTGCTAGCGCCGCCCGGCCAGGGCTACCGCAAGGGGCGGCGGCGGGGGCGGCGGGGGCGGCGGCGCCGCTCGTCGACGTTGGCGTCGGCGACGGCCTCGGTCGTCGTCCGGTCGTCCGACGGCACGAGGGTGCGGTCGACGTCGGCCGCCCGGTCGGCCTCGCTGCGGTACCAGGCCCGATCGCCGGTGCGCGGGACGTCCTCGTCGCGGTGGGCAACGACGTCACGGTCGCCCACGACGGTGCCGTCGGCGGGCTCGGCCACCTCGGCCACCGTGCCCACGTCGCTCCACTCGTCGCCGGTGGTCGGCAGCCCCATGTCCCGCAGGCGCTCGACGACCGTCTCGGTGCCGGCCGCCTGACGGACGACGACGGCGACGACGGCGACGATCAGCACGCCCAGCACGAAGACGGCGACTCCGTGCAGCGCCCCCGCCCGGCGGGCCATGCGGCCGGCGACGTACCCGGCGAAGAGGTAGGCGAGGAACAAGAGGCCGGCCACCACCAGGCCGGCCACCGTGCCCAGGTCGCCCCAGCGGGCGGTGATGTCGGTGTCCGCCCCCGTCGCCTCCAGGATGCCCCCGGCGATGCCGGCGAGGATGGCGAAGCCGCCGTAGGCGACGAGCACCCCCGCCAGCAGGCTTCCCAACGAGATCTGCTTCCAGCCGGCGTCGGCGACCAGCGCCCGCCGGTCCCGACCGGTCTCAACGACGACTCGCTTGCCCATCACGTCTCCCGCGTAGAACTCGCTACGGACCGCATCGGTCGCGTGGCCCTACGTGAGATGTGCCCGCCCGAGCCGGGCGCTATTCGTCTTCGACCCCCTCCACCTGCTCGCCGACCTCGGAGCGGTCGTCGTCCATGAGCTCGGTCTCGACGGGCTCGCGCTTCAGGACCTGGGACTCCTTCTCCTCCTCCGTCTCGGCCAGCTCCTCGGTGGCGTCGTCCGTCATCGCGTTCTCCCTTTCGACGTCGGGTGGGGCGGGATCGCCGCCCTGTCCTACCATCGCCAGCGAGATGAGGCTTCCCCGGCTGTCACCGGCCACGTACCGGCGCATCACGTTGGTGGCGGTCATCGCCCTGGGGTTCATCATCGTCACCGGCGGAGCGGTCCGGCTCACCGGGTCGGGGTTGGGCTGCCCCGACTGGCCCACGTGCGCCCACGACCGGGTGGTCGCTCCGTGGGAGTACCACGCCATGGTCGAGTTCGTGAACCGCACCATCACCGGGCTGGTCTCGGTGGCCGTCATCCTCGCCGTGCTCGGGTCGCTCGTTCGCCGTCCCCGCCGGCGGGACCTGGTCTGGCTCTCGGCCGGGCTGGTCGCCGGCGTGGTCGGACAGATCGTGCTGGGCGGCCTCACCGTGCTGTTCCACCTCGCCCCGCCGCTGGTGATGTCGCACTTCCTGCTCTCGATGGTGATCCTCGCCGACGCCGTCGTCCTCCACCACCGGGCGGGGGACCCCGACGACGGCATCGCCCGCCCGGTCGTGAGCCGTGACCTGCGGCGCCTGGGCGGGCTGGTCGTGGCCAGCGCCGCCCTGACGATCTTCCTCGGGACGGTCCTGACCGGCAGCGGCCCCCACGGCGGCGACGAGGACGTCGAGCGCCTGCCCTTCTTCGTCCCCGACGTGGCCCGCGTGCACGGCGTGAGCGTCATGATCTTCCTCGGGCTGGTCCTGGTGACGCTGTGGCGGCTCCGGCGGGACGGCGCCCCCGCCGGCCTGCTGCGGCGCGGGGAGGTCCTGCTCGCCGTCCTCGTGGCCCAGGCGGCGGTCGGCTACGTGCAGTACTTCACCGGGGTGCCGGTGCTGCTGGTGGGCGTGCACATCCTCGGCGCCACGCTGGTGTGGGCCGCCGTGATCCGCTTCTTCCTCGGTTTCTCCACCCGGGAGGTCGTCGCCCGGCCGGCCGTCGCCGCCAGCGGCGAGGGGCAGCCGTCGGAGCTCCTCCCGAGCACCTGATCCACGCCGCCGGCATAGCCTGGACGGCGTGGGAACGGTGGCCATGTCGACGATGCCGACCGAGGTCAAGGAGCCGGACCTCGGCGAGGAGGTCATCGCCGACCGGCCCTGGGTCGTCATCGTCTGGAACGACCCCGTCAACCTCATGTCCTACGTCACCTTCGTCTTCCAGAAGCTGTTCGGCTACAGCCGGGAGAAGGCCACCAAGCTCATGCTCGACGTCCACCACAAGGGGAAGGCGGTCGTGTCCAGCGGGCCGCGCGAGAAGGCGGAGCTCGACGTCTTCCGCCTCCATGAGCACGGCCTGTGGGCGACGATGCAGCACGACGAGTAGACGGACGAGCCCATGGGCGCCCTGAGGAAGAGGCCGGTTCGCCGCACCCGCTCCGGCGAGTACGAGCTCCGCCTCTCCCAGGACGAGCGGGCGCTGCTCCGCGACCTCGCCCCTCGGATGCGGGAGGTCTTCGCCGACGACAGCGACCCCGTGCTCGAGCGGCTCTTCCCCGTCGCCTATCCCGAGGACGAGACCCGCCAGACGGAGTACCGACTCCTCGCCCAGAGCGAGCTCCTCGAGTCCCACCTGGCCGCCATCGCCACCCTCGAGGAGACGGTCGACGCCGAGCGCCTCGACGAGGAGAAGCTGCTGGCCTGGATGCGCGCCCTCAACGAGGTCCGCCTGGTGCTCGGCGTGCGGCTCGAGGTCAGCGAAGAGGGCGACGAGCGGCCGTCCTCGAGCGACGACCCCCGGGCCGCCGCCTTCGCCATCTACGACTACCTGACCTGGCTCCAGGGCGAGATCATCGACGCGCTGGCCGGCTGAGGGAGGCCCGCCGGCTGACCGGTCACCCGCCTGTCCGCGTCGGGTAGTGGACGGCGCCGACCGTGCCGGGCCCGGTGTGGGCGCCCACGCTGGGGCCCACCCGGTAGCGCACCAGCTCGAGCACCTCGGGAGCGCCGGCCAAGCGGTCGGCGAGCGAGCGGGCCAGCCCCTCGGCGCCGGCATCGGCGACGGCCACGCCCACCCGCAGCCCGGCGCCCGCCTCCAGCACCCGGGCGGCCATGAGCTCGGCCGCCTCCTCGAGGTCACCGGCCTCGGCGACCACCGCCATCTTCCCGCCCGCCATGGTCAGGACGGGCACGGATCCGGCGGCGGCGGGGGTGCCGGCGGCCAACCGACCCCCCGCCCTCGCCCGGTCGAGGGCGCCCACGACGAACACCATGCCGACGCGGCCGGCGACGTCGAGGGCGACGGCCTCTGCCTCGTCGATCGACGCACCCGCGGCCAGGGCCTCGGCCGCCTCCCAGAGGCAGCACGTCACCCCGAAGGAGGCCGTCCCGGTGTCGACGACCCGGACGGGCACGGGCGAGGAGCGGGCGGCCAGCCGGGCCGAGTTGACGGTGCCCGAGGTGTTCGATCCGATGTGGACCGACAGGATCTCGTCGGCTCCCCGCTCGGCCACCACCCGGTAGGCGTCGACAAAGCGGCCCGGGCTCGGCTGGGACGTGGAGACGTCGGGCGTGCCCGCTCGGAAGAGCTCCCAGAAGGCGTCGGCGCCGAGCTCCTCACCCTCGAGGTAGGAGGTGCCGTCCACGGTGACGGTGAGGGGGACGACCTCGACGTGGTACCGGCGCACCAGCTCCGGCGGGATCTGGGAGTTCGAGTCGGTGACCAGCCCGATCACGGGGCCGCCTGCCGGGCCCGGCGGTCGGCGGCGGCGAAGCGGGCGACGATCACCGCGCTCGTCGCCGCCGCGCTGAGGGGGAGGGCCGGCCCCGGGACCGGCCCCCAGGCGTTGGGCCAGCGCCGCTGCCACCACAGCACCCCGCTGGCCACCCACACAGCCGATGCCACGACGGTGGCGGGAAAGGCGCGCTTGCGCACACGCGCCGCCACCAGGGCCACGACCAGGTCGATCGGGAAGTAGGCAGGGAAGGTGGCCAGGCACTGGCCCGAGCTCACCGCCACCCCCTTGCCGCCGCGGAAGCCGTTCCACACCGGCCAACAGTGGCCGATGACCGCCGCGGTGCCGGCCACGTGGGCGCCCGGCCCCCCCGCCAAACGGCCACCCACCACGCACGCCAACGCGCCCTTGGCGATGTCGGCCACCAGCACGGCCGAGCCCCACACCTTCCCGAGGGCGGCGATGGCGTTGGCCGCGCCGGGATTACCGCTGCCGGCCAGACGCAGGTCGATGGCTTCACCGGTGGCCAGGCGGGCGGCCACGTCGGCCGACGGCACCGTCCCGAGGAGGTAGCCGGCGGCGGCGGCGGCCACCCCCGCCGGCGCGCTCCTACGGCCGTTGAACATCGGCCCGAGCGTAGGGCTCCCGTCCGGAGCGTCGTGGGGCGCCGGCCTCTAACCTTCCCCGCCGTGCGCATCCTCGTCGTCTCCTCACGCCTCACCGAAGGGCGCCGGGCCGCCCTCACCCGGCTGGCGGCGGCGGAGGGCGAGCCGGTGCTGGTGCCCGCTACCGGCCTCGAGCCCTCGGTCCACGGCGACCGTCCCCAGGCGGTGCTGCTCGACGGCCCCCTGGAGCCTGCGTCGCCCGAGGTGGCCGGGCGGCTCGAAGCGTGGATCGAGGCGGGGACGTCGCTCGTCGCGCTGGGGACGGCGACGGCGGCGGGGCCCTCGGGCGACTGGGTCGACGTCCTGTGGGCCACCGCCCAGCCGGCGGTGCCGCCCGGCGAGGTCTACGCGCGGGTGGCCGAGCCCGGCCACCCGCTGGTGGCGCGCGTCGACGGCGAGTTCCCGGTGGTCGACGTCTTCCAGCCACTGAGCCCGGCCCACGACGCCATGGGCCCGCTGCTGCAGGTCACCTACCGCTTCTGCAACCAGGGGGCGGTGCTCGCCGGCGAGCGGGGGCACGGTCTGGTGGTGGTGTCCGGGCTGGGCAACACCGACGCCGCCCTCGCCGTCCCGGCGTTGGCCACCGTCCTCCGCCGCGCCCTGCGGGGGCGCGACCGCCTGCGCCCGGCGGGCCGGCCGCTGGGGCTGGGCATCGTCGGGTACGGGCGCTTCGGGCGCATGGGCCTGTTGCACGGCACGGCGGCGGGCGCCGTCTCGGGGCTCGAGCTGGTGGCCGCCTGCGACAGCGACGCCGGCCGGCGCAAGGCGGCCGAGCAGGACTTCCCGGGGATCCGCGTCCACGAGTCGGTGGAGCAGCTGGCCGCCGACGGCGACGTCGACGTGGCCATGGTCGCCACCCCGCCGGTGGCCCACCTCTCGGTCGTCGCCACCCTCCTGCGGGCGGGCAAGCACGTGGCGTGCGAGAAGCCCTTGTGCTTCTCGGTGGCCGAGGCCGACCGACTGTTCGCCCTGGCGCGCCAGCACGACCGTATGCTCACCGTCCACCAGAGCCGGCGATGGGACCGGGACTTCCGTGCCGTGCGTCGAGCGGTCGACGAAGGGGTCCTGGGCGAGGTCTTCAACACCGAGACCTTCGTGGGCAGCTTCGAGCACCCTTGCCGGGCCTGGCACTCCGAGGCCGCCGTGTCCGGCGGGCTGGCCTACGACTGGGGAGCGCACCACGTCGACTGGATCCTGCTGCTGATGGGCTCGGTCCCGGCGAGCGTGTCGGCGATCGGCCACAAGCGGGTCTGGCACGACGTCACCAACCTCGACCAGCTCCGGGTGCGCATGCGGTGGGACGACGGGCGGGAAGCGGAGTACCTGGCGTCGGACGTGGCCGCCGTGCGCCAGCCCAAGTTCTACGTGCAGGGCACGGCCGGCACCCTGGTGGGGCACTACCGGCCGGTGGTGTTCGATCGCATCGACCCCGCCCGGGGCTACGTGTCCGAAGCGGCCCATCACGCCGAGGCGCCGGCCGCCCTGACGGTGGCCCGCTACCGGGGCGGGTCGGGGGGACTGGAGGAGACGTCACTTCCGCTGGCGCCCGACGTGCCGTTCGCCTTCCATCGCAACCTCGCCGACCACCTGCACCTGGGCGAGCCGCTGGCCGTGGAACCGCAGTCGGTGCGGGAGGTGGTGGCGGTCCTCGAGGCGGCCACCCGCTCGGCGGCCGAGGGAGGCCGACCGGTCGACTTTCGGTGACGGCGTCCGAGGCGGCGGCGGCGGTGCCGCCCGTGGGCATGGGCGTCATCGGGGCGACCTCCTCGATCGCCAACGGTGCTGTCCTCCCGGCCCTCGCCGCCTCGCCGGCGACGCGGCTGGTGTCGGTCGCCAGCCGGGACCCCCTGGCAGGTGACGAGGTGGCAGCCCGCTTCGGGGCGGAGCGGTCGGCCCCCGACTACGACGCCGTGCTCGCCGATCCCGATGTGGAGGCGGTCTACGTCCCCCTGCCCAACGGCCTCCACCGCGAGTGGACCGAGCGGGCGGCCGCCGCCGGCCGCCACGTGCTGTGCGAGAAGCCGCTGGCCCCGTCGGCCGGCGACGCCCGGGCCATGGCGGAGGCGTGCGGGGCGGCGGGGGTGGTGCTGATGGAGGCGTACATGACGCCGTTCCATCCCCGCGCCCCACTGGTCGGCGACCTCGTGGGCCGGGGCGTCCTGGGCCGACCCCGCTTCGCCCGGGCCGAGTTCGGCTTCCCCCTCGGCGACGTCTCGAACCACCGGTGGCGGCCGGAGATGGGCGGCGGCGCCCTGCTCGACGTCGGCGTCTACTGCCTGTCGCCGCTCCTGGAGATCGGCGGTGAGCCCCGGGCGATGGCCGCCCGGGCGGTCACCGCCACGTCCGGGGTCGACGCCACCTTCTCGGGCTGGCTCGCCTTCCCGGACGGGTTCACCGCCACGTTCGCCTGCTCGTTCGAGGCCCCCGAACGCCAGCTCCTGGAGGTGACCGGGACGGCCGCCGCCGTCCGCGTCGACTGGCCCTTCGCCGGCGGGCCCGCCGGCACCCGGCCCCGGCTCGTACACCTCGACGGCCGCGAAGAGGAGGTGACCGGCCCCGACGGCGATCCCTACCGACGCATGGTCGAGCACTTCGCCGCCGCCGTGCGGGGGCGGACGGCGCTGAGCCGACCGCCGGCGGCGTCGGTGGCCCTCCTCGACCTCCTCGACCGCTTACGGGCTGCGGCGGACACATGACGGTCGAGCGCCGGCTGGCGGTCGACGACGTCTCGCTCTACGCCCGCGACCGGGGCGTGGCCGGCGTCGAGGCGGGGGTGCCGTTCCTCCTGGTCCACGGCCTGGCGTCCAACTGCCGGCTGTGGGACGGGGTGGCGGCCCGCCTCTCCGAGCTCGGCCACCCGGTCGTCACCGTCGACCTCAGAGGGCACGGCCAAAGCGACAAGCCCGAGACCGGGTACGACTTCGCCACCCTCGCCCGCGACCTGGTCGCGGTGCTCGACGCGCTCGAGTGGCAACGGGCGGTGGTCGCCGGCCAGTCCATGGGCGGGAACCTGGTCCTCGAGCTCGCCGCAGTGGCACCGGCGAGGGTCGTGGGCGTGGCCGGCGTCGACGGTGGGGCCATCGACCTCCAGGAGCGCTGGCCGGTGTGGGAGGAGGGCGCCGCCGCCCTGGCCCCTCCGAGGTTGGAGGGGACGCCCCGGAGCGAGGTCGAGGCCCACCTCCGCCGAACGCACCCGGACTGGTCGGAGGAGGGGATCGAGGCCTTCCTCGCCAACTTCGAGACGCTCCCCGACGGCACGATCCGCCCGTGGCTCACCTTCGAGCGCCACATGCTCCTCCTCCGGTCGCTGTGGGAGCAGCGGCCGTTGGCGACGCTGGCCCGGGTGGCCGCCCCCGTCCTCCTCGTGATGGCCGACACGCGCGACGCCTCGGTGGAGACCAAGCGGGAGGAAGCCGAGCGGGCCCGGGCGGCGAGGCGGCAGGTCGACGTCGAGTGGTTCTCGCCCGCCGACCACGACCTGCACGTGCAGCGACCGCGTGAGGTGGCCGACCTCCTGCACGACCGCCTCGGACGCGGAGGCGCCGCTTCCTCCTAACGTTGCGTACGTGGCCGCCTCGCTCCCGCGACTCCTGGCGATCATGGGCTCGGGAGAGACGGCCCCGACGATGAGCGCGGTGCACCGCGACCTCCTCGCCCGGCTGGGCGACCCCCCCGTGCCCGCCGTCTTGCTCGACACGCCGTTCGGCTTCCAGGGCAACGCCGACGAGCTGTCGGCACGCGCCGTGCAGTACTTCGCGACGAGCGTGCAGCGGCGACTGCAGGTCGCGTCGTACCGGTCGGCCGACGAAGTGGGCTCGCTCGCCTACGAGACCATGCTCAACCGCCTGCGCGACGCCCGGTACGTGTTCGCCGGGCCCGGGAGCCCGTCGTACGCCCTGGCCCAGTGGCGGGCCAGCCAGGTGCCGGCGGTGCTGGCCGAAAAGCTGCGGTCGGGCGGGTGCATCACCTTCGCCAGCGCCGCCGCCGTCACCCTGGGCCCCTTCGCCCTGCCGGTGTACGAGATCTACAAGGTCGGGCAGGCCCCGTTCTGGCTGGAGGGGCTCGACCTCACGGGCGAGATCGGGCTGCCGGCGGTCGTTGTCCCCCACTTCGACAACGCCGAGGGCGGCACCCACGACACCCGGTACTGCTACATGGGGGAGAAGCGGTTGTCGGCACTCGAGGCCAAGCTGCCCGACGAGGTGTTCATCCTGGGGGTGGACGAGCACACCGCCTGCATCCTCGATCTGGATGCAGGCACCGCCTCGGTGGCCGGCCGGGGCACCGTCACCGTCCGCCGCCGGGGGCGGATGACCAAGCTCGGGGCGGGTGAGGCGGTCGCCATCGCCGCCCTCCCCGCGCTGGCGGGTGAGGCGGCGACGCCGGTGGCGCCGGTGTCCTTGCTCGAGCGAGACACGGCGGTGGCGACGGGCGAGTCGCCTTTCGTAGGGGAGGTGGCTCGCCTCCAGGCCGAGTTCGACGCGGCGATGGCCGAGGGCGATCCCAAGGGCGCAGTCGCCGCCGTCTTGGCCCTCGACGACCTCCTCGTCGCATGGTCGAACGAGACGTTCCCATCCGACGAGTTCGACCGTGGCCGGGCCGCCCTGCGCTCGATGATCGTCCGCCTGGGCGAGGCTGCCCAGGAGGGCATGCGCGACCCCCGCACCGTCGTCGGCCCGTTCGTCGACGCCCTCCTCGACGCCCGGGCTCGGGCCCGGGAGGACCGCCGGTGGGCCGACTCGGACGCCATCCGGGACCGCTTGATCGCCGCCGGCGTCGAGGTCCGCGACACCCCCGAGGGCACGACCTGGGAGCTGCGGTGACCCGAACCCGCAGGCCCTCCCTGTACGGTGAGGAGGCAGCCGCCCCCATCGTCTAGCGGCCTAGGACACCACCCTTTCAAGGTGGCGGCACGGGTTCGAATCCCGTTGGGGGCGCCGGCCGGGCGGGCGGAGGCCTCGGTGAGGCCGGCTCGCCGAACCAGGTGGCCCGGTGGGCGAACAGGTGGCGGTCGGTGAGGTAGTTGAGCGTCCGCCGGGCGAGGCGGA
>DATACM010000255.1:0-8791 GCA_036259055.1 Acidimicrobiales bacterium
GATGGGTCACACTGGCGGGATGGCCCCCACCGTGGCGATCGTCTCCTACCGGCTCGGGCACGCCGACGGCGTGTCGGTGGAGGCGGCCAAGTGGGCAGGGGCCTTCCGTTCCCTCGGCTTCGGCGTGGTCACCGTGGCCGGGTCGGGGAAAGCCGATCGCCTCCTCCCCGGCCTGGCGATCGACGCCGACGAGCCCCCGTCGGCCGTCGACGTGGCCGACGCCCTGACCGGCGTCGACCTGGTCGTCGCCGAGAACGTCTGCTCGCTGCCGCTCAATCGGGAGGTGTCCGAGGTGGTGGCTGCCGCCCTGGCCGGTCGGCCGGCAATCCTCCACCACCACGACCTCCCGTGGCAGCGGCCTCCTTACCGCGACGTCGACGGCTTCCCCCCGACCGATCCGGCGTGGGCCCACGTCACCGTCAACCTGGTGAGCTGCACGGAGCTGGCCGATCGCGGCATCGAGGCGACCGTCGTCCCCAACTGCTTCGACGTCGACGCCCCACCCGGCCGGCGGGAGGCGACCCGCCGGGCCGTCGGCGTGGCGCCCGGCGAGCGGCTGGTCCTCCAGCCCACCCGGGCCATCGCCCGCAAGAACGTGCCCGCCGGCCTGCGGCTGGCCGAACGCCTGGGCGCGACCTACTGGCTCGTCGGGCCGGCGGAAGACGGCTACCAGCTCGAGCTCGACCGGCTGCTCGCCGCCGCGACCGTCCCCGTCGTGCGACGCCTCCCCGGCGAGACGACGGTGGCGGACGCCTACGCTGCCGCCGACGCCGTGGTCCTGCCGTCGACGTGGGAGGGATTCGGCAACCCCAGCATCGAGTCGGTCATCCACCGGCGGCCCCTCGCCATCGGCCGCTACCCGGTGGCCCGGGAGATCGCCGCCTTCGGCTTCCGTTGGTTCCCCGTCGACGACGCCGCTCCTCTCGACCGGTGGCTCGACGACCCCGACCGTGACGGCCACCTGCTGGAAGCGAACCTCGCCATCGCCCGCCGCCACTTCTCGCTGGCGTCGCTCGAGCGGCGCCTTGCCCGGCTCCTCGACGACGCCGGGTGGGCCCGGTGAGGGAGTGAGGGCGACGAGCGACGACGACCCCGTCCGTCTGCGCCGGGCCCGCATCGGACGGCTCGCGGGCACCGGCCGGCGCCTCGGCTACGGGTTGCTCGGGGTGGCCATGACCGCCTTCTTCGTCGGGGCGGCGACGAGCTTCACCAAGGCGGTGGTAGCCGTCGTGGTGACGTCCCTTGCGGCGGGATCGGCCGTGCTGCTGCCGGCGATCGTCGTCGGCTACGGCGTGCGGGCGGCCGAGCGCGACGACCGACAGCGGGGCGTGCGATGACCCGCGCCGCGGTGCTCACCGCCCTCGGCCAGCCCTTGGCCGTGCGGGACGACGTCGAGCTGGAGGCGCCGCGCGCCGGCGAGGTGCGTGTGCAGCTGCAGGCGTCGGGGGTCTGCCACACCGACCTGTCGATGCGCGATGGCGTCGTCCCCATCACCTTGCCCGCCGTGCTGGGTCACGAGGGCGCCGGCGTGGTCGCCGAGGTGGGCCCCGACGTCACCGACGTGGCGGCGGGTGACCACGTCGTGGTCTCCTGGGTGCCGCAGTGCGGCCGCTGCTACTACTGCTCGCGGGGCCAGGCCGAGCTCTGCGAAGAGGCGGACACCGTCCTCCTGACCGGTGGGATGCTCGACGGCACACCGCGGTTCCGCGCACCGGAAGGGCCCGTCCACCAGATGTGCGGGTGCGGCACCTTCGCCACCGAGACCGTCGTCCTGGCGAGAGCCGCGGTCCCGGTGCCTGCCGACCTCGACCCCGGCATCGCCGCCCTCCTGGGGTGTGCCGTCGTGAGCGGCGTGGGTGCCGCCCTCAACACGGCCAGCATCGCCAAGGGCGACGCCGTCGCCGTGGTGGGCTGCGGCGGCGTGGGTCTCAACGTCGTCCAGGGGGCGCGCATCGCCGAGGCGGGCACGATCATCGCCATCGACGCCAACCCGTCCAAGCTGCCCATGGCCGAGGCCCTCGGTGCCACCGTGGCCGTCGACGCCAGCCGCACCGACCCCGTCTCGGCGGTCATGACCCTGACGGCGGAGCGGGGTGCCGACGTGGCCTTCGAGGTCGTCGGCCTCGGGCCTACCATCGACCAGGCCATCGCCATGACCCGCCGGGGCGGGCAGACGGTGCTCGTCGGGATCCCGTCGGTCGACGTGATGCTGCAGCTACCCGCGTGGGTCGGCCTGATCCTCCAGGAGAAGACGATCAAGGGCTGCTGGTACGGCTCGGCCGACGTGCGCCGGGACATCCCCCGCCTGATCGAGCTCTACCGCAAGGGCGAGCTCCAGCTCGACGCGCTCGTCTCCCGGCGCATCGAGCTGTCGGAGGTCAACGCCGCCTTCGAGGCCCTGGTGGCCGGCGAGGTGGCGCGGTCGGTGATCCTCTTCTAGGAGGGAGCCGCCCGCGCCAAAGACAGACCCCGGGTTTCGAGGGCAGTAGGGGGGCAGAGCCCCCCGACGTTTACGCCTTGTTGGCGCGGCGGACGTTGGCCGCCTGCAGGCCCTTGGGGCCCTGCTGCACGTCGAACTCGACCTTCTCGCCTTCGTCGAGGGTGCGGTAGCCCGGCGTCTGGATGGCGCTGAAGTGGACGAAGACGTCGTCCCCCCCCGACTGCGAGATGAAGCCGAAACCCTTGTCGGCGTTGAACCACTTGACGATGCCGGTTGCCACGGTTGGGTACTCCCCTTGCTCGGTCCGTTAAACGAGGGGACTGCTCAACCCGTGCGGTGTTGCCGTACAGACGCCAATCCCTCGTCGGGGACGGTATCACCCGCCGAGGGCGGCCAGTCAACGGTGGAGCCGGGTGCCTCCGGGCGTGTCCTCGACGACCCAACCGTGGGCCTCGAGCTGGGCCCTGATGGCGTCGGCCCGGGCCCAGTCCTTCGCCGCCCTGGCCTCGTCCCGCTCCTTGACCAGCGCGGCGGCGGTCGCGTCCAGCTGGTCCCCGCCGCCGGCCAGCTCCAGCCCCAGGACCGAGGTGATCTCCCGCACCGCCGCCACCAGCGGAGCGGCCCCGGCGGCGTCGCCTGCGTCGAGGCGGGCGTTGGCCCGGCGGCGGAGCTCGGCCACGTCGGCGATCACCCCGGGGGTGTCGAGGTCGTCGTCCATCCGGGCCCGGAACCGGCCCAGCGCCTCCTCGTCGGGGGCCGCCGGCGGCACGTCGGCGGTGCGGCGGGCGAAGTCGTCGAGGGTGCCCAGGGCCCGGCGGGCGTCGTCCAGGCTGGCGCCGGTGACCTCCAAGGGCTTGCGGTACTGGGACTGCAGCACCAGGAGGCGGTACGCCCGGGGGTCGGTGTTGGCCAGCAGGTCGGTGAGCGTCGTGAAGTTGCCCAGCGACTTGGACATCTTCTCGCCCGCCACCTCGACGAAGGCGTGGTGCATCCACCGACGGGCGAAGGGACGGCCGAGGGCGACCGCCTGGGCCCGCTCGTTCTCGTGGTGCGGGAACACCAGGTCGAGACCGCCGGTGTGCAAGTCGAAGTCCTCGCCCAGCAGATCGAGGGACATGACCACGCACTCGGTGTGCCAGCCCGGGCGCCCATCGCCCCACGGCGACGGCCACGAGGGCTCTCCCGGCTTGGCCAGCTTCCAGAGGGCGAAATCCTGCGGGGACCGCTTGCCCTCCACCACCTCCACCCGCTCGCCCGGCCGCAGGGTCTCGAGCGACTGGCCGGCGAGCAGCCCGTAGCCCCCTACGGTGTCGGTGGCCAGGTAGACGCCGTCGCCGGCCGAGTAGGCGTGGCCCGTCTCCACCAGGCGGGCGACCAGCGCCACCATCTCCTCGACGTAGTCGGTGGCGTGGGGATCCTGGTGCGGCCGCAGCACGCCCAGCCCGTCCACCGCCTCGTACCACGCCTCCTCGTACTGGGCGGCCACGTCGCCCGGCGACCGGCCGTCGCGCCACGCCCGCTCGATGATCTTGTCGTCGATGTCGGTGACGTTCGACACGTGCTGCACGTCGATGCCCGACCACTCGAGGTACCGGCGGAGGACGTCGTACACCAGCAAGGACCGCCCGTGGCCGACATGGGGCAGGTCGTAGACAGTGGGCCCGCAGACGTACATGGCCAGGCGGCCGGGATCGCGCGGCTCGACCTCGGCCTGCCGTCGCAATGCCGTGTCGTGGAGGCGGATCACGCGGTTACCGTAACCGTCACATGAGCGCGGCCGTACCCGAGAAGCCGGCCCTCGACGGCCTCGAGCGGCGGTGGATCGAGCGGTGGGAGGCGGCCGGCACGTACCGCTTCGACCGCACCGCGATCCGAGATCAGGTGTACTCGATCGACACGCCCCCTCCCACGGTGTCGGGCTCGCTGCACGTGGGCCACGTGTTCTCCTACACCCACACCGACACCGTCGCCCGCTTCCAGCGCATGCGGGGCCGGGAGGTCTTCTACCCGATGGGGTGGGACGACAACGGCCTGCCCACCGAGCGGCGAGTGCAGAACTACTTCGGCGTCCGCTGCGACCCGTCCCTCCCCTACGACCCGGAGTTCGCGCCCCCGGTACGCGCCGACGGGCAGGCGGTGCCCGTCTCCCGGCCCAACTTCGTGGAGCTCTGCCACCGCCTGACCGCCGAGGACGAGAAGGCGTTCGAGGAGCTGTGGCGGTTCCTCGGCCTGTCGGTCGACTGGACGATGACCTACGCCACCATCGACGAGCGGGCCCAACGGGCCTCGCAGCGCTCGTTCCTGCGGCTCCTCGGCGTCGGCTTGGCGTACCAGTCCGAGGCCCCGACGCTCTGGGACGTCGACTTCCAGACGGCGGTGGCCCAGGCCGAGCTCGAGGACCGGGAGGAGACGGGCGCCTACCACCGCGTCCGCTTCGCCGGTCCCGACGGCTCGGCCATCGAGATCGACACCACCCGGCCCGAGCTGCTCCCCGCCTGCGTGGCCCTCGTGGCCCACCCCGACGACGCCCGCTACCAGCCCCTGTTCGGCGCGACCGCCACCACGCCGCTGTTCGGGGCCCGGGTGCCGATCACCGCCCACCACCTGGCCGAGCCCGAGAAGGGCACGGGCATCGCCATGATCTGCACCTTCGGGGACACCACCGACGTGGCGTGGTGGCGAGAGCTGGGATTGCCGGTGAGGGCGATCGTGCAGCGGGACGGCCGGATCCAGGACGCGCCCCCCTTCCGATTCGAGAGCCCAGACGCCCACGACCACTGGGACGAGCTGCGGGGCAAGACGGTGGCCCAGGCCCGCCGGCGCATCGCCGAGCTGCTCGCCGAGTCGGGGGACCTGGTGGGCGAGCCCCGACCGGTCACCCACGCGGTGAAGTACTTCGAGAAGGGGTCCCGCCCGCTCGAGATCGTCACCAGCCGCCAGTGGTTCATCCGCACCCTCGAGCACACCGACGCCTTTCTGGCCAGGGGCGCCGAGCTCGCCTGGCACCCGCCGTACATGCAGAGCCGCTACGAGTCGTGGGTGAAGGGGCTCAACAGCGACTGGCTCATCAGTCGCCAGCGCTTCTTCGGCGTGCCGTTCCCCCTGTGGTACCCGGTGGGCGAGGACGGCGCCGTCGACTACGGCCACCCGCTGGTCCCTGCCGAGGACGACCTCCCCGTCGACCCATCCACCGACGTGCCCGCCGGCTACACCGCCGACCAGCGGGACCGGCCCGGAGGCTTCACCGGCGACGCCGACGTCATGGACACGTGGGCGACCTCCTCCCTCACGCCTCAGATCGCCGGGGGGTGGGAGGACGACGCCGACCTGTTCCTGCGGGTCTTCCCGATGGACCTGCGGCCCCAGGCCCACGAGATCATCCGCACTTGGCTCTTCTCGACCGTCGTCCGCTCCCACTTCGAGCACAACTGCCTCCCGTGGACCGACGCCGCCATCTCGGGGTGGGTCCTCGACCCCGAGCGCAAGAAGATGTCCAAGTCCAAGGGGAACGTCATCACGCCGCTCGGGCTGCTCGAGCAGTACGGCGCCGACGCCGTGCGCTACTGGGCGGCCAGCGGCCGCCCCGGTGTGGACACCGCCTTCGACGAAGGACAGATGCGGGTGGGCCGCCGCCTGGCCATCAAGCTGCTCAACGCCTCCCGGTTCGTGCTGGCCCTGGCCGGCGAGGGGGTCGGCGCGGCCGGCGACCCGCCCGAGCTGATGCCGCTCGACCGGGCCATGCTCGGGCGGCTGGCCGGCCTGGTCGACGAGGCCACCGCCGCCTTCTCCGGCTACGACTACGCCCGGGCCCTCGAGCGCACCGAGAGCCTGTTCTGGGAGTTCTGCGACGACTACCTGGAGCTGGTCAAGAGCCGGGCGTACGGCAGCCAGGGCGAGGCGGCGGCGGCGTCGGCCCACCACGCCCTCAGCCTCGCCCTCTCCGCCCTCCTGCGCCTGTTCGCCCCGTTCCTGCCCTTCGTCACCGAGGAGGTCTGGTCGTGGTGGCAGGAGGGGTCGGTGCACCGGGCACCGTGGCCCCGGGCGGACGAGCTCCGAGCCGCCGTCGGCGACGCCGACCCGCTCGTGCTGGAGGCGGCCGCCGCCGCCCTCGGTGAGGTGCGCAAGGCCAAGACGGCGGCGCGGGCGTCGATGCGGGCCGAGGTGGCCCGGGCGGCGGTGGCCGACACGACCCCCCGGCTGGCCGCCCTCGCCCTGGCCGCCGACGACGTCAAGGAGGCGGGCAGGATCGCCCGGTTCGACGTGGAGCCGGCCGACACCTTCTCGGTCACCGTCCAGCTGGCCGCCGACGGCTGAGCGCCGCGACGGAAAACTTCGGGAGATCCGTTTCGGCCGGGCGGGGCGCGGGTAGGAGCGAGCCGCACCGTTCGCGGTGCAACCCCCTCCCGAGAAGGGGCCTCTTGCCAGTCGAGGCCCCTTCTCGCCCCTTTCCGGCCCCCTCGGCGGCGCGCGCTCGCACGAACTGTTCGGGAATTTGGCTCTCTAGGGACCATCTTCCGGAACAGTTCGCTCAGGTGGCTCTCTGGCCAGCTGCGCCGGCCGACCGGGAACGCCAGACGCTGGCGGTAGAGTCCCGCGGCGGCAGCTTTTCGAAGGAGCAGGCGTGAAGGTCGCGTTCGTGGGCAAGGGTGGGTCCGGCAAATCGGCGATCGCCGGCACCCTCGCCCGCGTCCTGGCCCGGCGGGGGACACCAGTGCTGGCGGTGGACTCCGACCCCCTTCCCGGCCTTGCCCTGTCCCTCGGCCTGAAGTCGGACGAGGCTCCCATCCCCGATGACGCGGTGGTCGAGCGCCAGGAGGGCGAGACCGGCCCCCGGTTCCGCCTGCGGCCGGACTTGAGCGCCGAGGAAGCGGTCGAGCGCTACGCCGTCGTCGGGCCCGACGGCGTCCGGTTCCTCCAATTCGGCAAGGTGCGGGGGCCCAACCCGAACCTCTTCCGCTCGCAGATGGCATTCCTGCAGATCGTCCGGGAGCTTCCCCCCGAGGAGTGGAACGTGGTCGGCGACCTGCCCGGCGGGACCCGTCAGGCGTTCACCGGGTGGGGCAACTTCGCTCAGACCGTCCTCATCGTCGTCGAGCCCACCGCCCACTCCCTGCTGTCGGGACGGCGCCTCGCCCGCATGGCCCAGCTCGAGAGCGGCCCGCAGCGCGTCGTCGCCGTCGTGAGCAAGGCCCGCGAGCCGACCGACGCCGACACCGTCGCCCGCCGGACCGGGCTGGAGGTCGTGGCCACCGTCCCGTGGGACGAAGCCCTGGCCGAAGCGGAGCGCCAGGGGCGGGCTCCAATCGACGCCGCCCCCGGATGTCCGGCGGTCAAGGCGGTAGAGTCATTGGCAGAGTTGTTGAGCGAGGAGATGGTGCGTTGAAGCTGGCAGTGGTGGGCAAAGGCGGCTCGGGGAAGACGACGACGTCCTCCGTCGTCGCCCGCACCCTCGCCCGCGGCGGCAAGTCCGTCGTCGCCCTCGACTGTGACTCCAACCCCAACCTGGGCATCTCCCTCGGCGTCGGCGACGAGGAGACCGAACGGCTGGTGTCGATGCGCCAGGCCCTCGACGAGGGCGAGGAGCAGCACGCCGGCGACTGGGACACGCTGATCGACCGGTACGGGTCGGACGGTCCCGACGGCGTGCGCCTGGCGGTGGTGAGCCGCATCGACAACCCCGAGCCCGGCTGACTCTGATGTGGGCTGTCTCCCGAGCAGTTGCTCGGGTCCGCGAAGTTCGAGGATGACGTGGTCGTCGCCGATTTCGAGGCCGGCGTCGGGACCCTGACGCGGCTGTCGGACCAGCGGGTCGACACCGTGCTGGTCGTCGTCGAGCCCACTCCAAAGTCGGTCGAGGTGGGGATGCGGGCCGTCGAGCTGGCCCGGGACCGGGGGGTGACCCGGGTGATCGTGGTCGCCAACCGCCTGCGGGACGAGGTGGACCTGGAGATCGTGCGCTCCGCTTTCCCCGGCTGCGAGGTGGTGGCGGTGCCCGACGACCCCAAGATCGTGGAGGCCGACCGCAAGGGCGTCGCACCCATCGACCTGGCCCCCGACGCCCCCGCCGTCCGGGCGCTGGTGGGCCTGGCCGAGAGCCTGGAAGCGGTCGGCTAGCGGCGGTGGCCGACACCCCGGAGGCGGGACCCACGGGCGAGGAAGCTCCCACCCCCACCGGGCCCGGTCCGCTGCAGGGGGGTGCGGGCCAGACCGACGAGCCGGCGACCGATGCGCCGGCGACGGGCCTGCCGCCGGTCGACGCCCGCCTCGCCGCCGCCCGGGCCGCTGCCCAGGCGGCTGCCGCCCAGGCCGTCACTGCCCGCGCCACCGCGGTACAGGCGGCCGCCGGGCACG
>DATACM010000256.1:0-2073 GCA_036259055.1 Acidimicrobiales bacterium
GACGGTGGCAAGGCGTTGATGGCGGAGGTGATGCGGGAGGGCGGGCGAACCGACGCCGGCAAGGCCGATCTGGCCGCCGCGTCCGAGCGCTTCGAGGAGCACTGGAGCCGCCTTCCCACGGCGGTGCGCCTGCTCTCGGACCCCGCCTCCTGGCCGGTGCGTCCCAGCGCCTCGCTCGAGCGTCTCACCGCCGAGGTCGACGCCCGTCGGGCGGGCACGCCGTGAAGCGCCCGAGCGGGCGACGGGAATCGAACCCGCGTTCTCAGCTTGGGAAGCTGATGTTCTGCCTCTGAACTACGCCCGCGGTCGTAGGGCCACTGTAACGTCCCGGCGATGGTGCTCTCCGACCGCTCGATCCGCGAAGAGCTGGCGGCCGGGCGGATCGTCATCGAGCCGCTCGATCCGTCGTCGATCCAACCGTCCTCGGTCGACCTGCACGTCGACCGCTACTTCCGCGTCTTCCGCAACCACACGATGGGCTTCATCGACGTCAAGGAGGACCAGGAGGACCTCACCGAGCTCGTGGAGGTGGGCGAGGAAGACGTCTTCATCCTCCACCCCGGCGAGTTCGTGCTCGGCTCCACCGCCGAGCGCGTCATCCTCCCCGACGACCTGGTCGCCCGCCTCGAGGGCAAGTCCAGCCTCGGCCGCCTCGGCCTCCTGATCCACTCGAGCCTGCCCGCGGGCGAGCGCGTCCTCGTCCTGGACGACGAGGGCCTGTTCCCCCGGCCGATCGAGGAGATCGTGCGCAAGCGCCTCGCGGGCCGCGTCGTGGCCTTCGACCCCGAGACCTTCGAGGTCGGCTACCACCAGATCACCGGCTGGTACGAGGGCCCACCCGATCGGATCTTCGAGGTTCGCCTTGGTTCCGGGCGCAGCGTACGGGTCACCGCGGGGCACAACCTCTTCACGCTCGACGCCGACGGAGATCTGCGGAAGGTGCGAACGGGGGAGCTGAGCCCCGGCTTGCATGTGGCGATCCCTCGAGAGATACCCGCTCCGTCGGGGCTCGTACGGCCGGCGCCTATGGATGGTCGGGAGGGACGCCGGTCGTCGGTCCTCACGCCCGTCGCGCCGAGTCAGGCGCTGGCGTGGGATGGCGTCGTCGAGGTGCGAGACACCAGAACGGCCGCACCGATCTTCGACCTCGAGGTGCGTCCCGGCGGCCGCCCGATCGAGAACTTCCTCGCCGGCACGGGCGGGGTGTTCGTGAGCAACACCGCGGGGTTCGTGGATGCGGGTTGGGACGGCCATCTCACGCTCGAGCTGTCCAACGTGGCGAACCTGCCCATCACGCTCTACCCGGGCATGAAGATCGGTCAGATCAGCTTCCTCCGCATGAGCACGGCCGCCGACGCGCCGTACGGGTCGTCCGGTGTGGGCTCGAAGTACCAGGGCCAGCGAGGGCCGACGCCCAGCCGGTACTTCGAGAACTTCCGCCCCCGGGGCTGACCGGGGAGCACGCCGGAGGGCGTGCCCCCTCTTGTTCACGGGCGCGAAACACGCCCGCAACGTGAGCCCCGTAGCGTCGGCCGCGATGGACGTGGTGCTGCTCCGTTGGCCTTCGGAGGGTGGCCGCCGGCAGCGGATGAAGGTCACCGGCGAGGCCCGGCTCCTTCTCGTCGAGGACGGCCAGCCGCCCCCTCGGCTCGTGGACTGTCTCGAGGACTGGATCCGCGTGCCCGCCCCCGAGGAGGACGTGCGGGCACGCGTCGACGCGCTGGCCGCTCGCAGCCAGGCCCACGAGGACCGGTCGCCCGGCATCGACGCGAACGGCGTCCTGCGCTACGGCGGCCGGTGGATCGCTCTCCCGCCGCTGGAGGCTCGTCTCACCGCCACGCTCCTCGAGCGCTTCGGGGCGGTCGTCGGTCGGGAGACGTTGATCCGGGCGGTGTGGCCCGGGCAGGCGCCCGGCCGCAACGCCCTCGACGTCCACATCCTCCGCCTGCGCCGCCGTCTGCGGCCGCTCAGGCTGGCCATCCGAACGGTCAGGAGCCGGGGTTACCTGCTCGAGCCCGAGTCGGGGCACGCCCACGACCGGGTCGGCGAACCGATCGGCGACGAGGGCCACCT
>DATACM010000257.1:0-4437 GCA_036259055.1 Acidimicrobiales bacterium
CCACGGCGCCCACGACCACCACTACCGCGCCGACGACGACAACGACGGCGCCGACGACCACGACCACCGCGCCGACGACGACAACGACGCGGCCGCCGACGACGACCACCACGGCGCCCACGACCACCACCACCGCGCCGACGACGACAACGACGCGGCCGCCGACGACGACCACCACGGTGGCGCCGACGACGACGGTGGCACCGACAACGACGACCACGACGCCGCCGGTCGACAGGTGCAACCCGCCGACCGGACCGATCAGCGGCCGGCTGGTGGCGATCGCCGACCGCCTGCCCGCTTTCGTCCGGCCCATCGTCCTCGCCGTCGCCGTCCGTCTCTGCCTGCGGGGCCTCTAGCCGCAGGCGAGCTCGGAACTACCTCAGGACCGGCGGCGGACCCGCAGCTTGAGGGGCGTCGGACCGAACTCGAAGTGCTCCCGGATGCGTCGCTCCAGGTAGCGCAGGTAGGTCGGCGGTAAAGGGCGGTTGGCGAAGAGGGTGAACGTCGGCGGGTCGGTCGCCGCCTGGGTGCAGTAGAGCACCCGGGCCCCGGGGGCGGCGTGGGCCGCCTGGGCCGCCTGCACCACCTCGTTCAGCTCGCGAGTCGGGACCCGGCGGTGGTAGGCGTCGACGGCCTGGTGCAGCGCGGGGAGCACCTTGTGGATCCCCTTGCCGGTGAGGGCGCTGACCTTGAGCACCGGGGCATAGCCGAGGAAGCCCAGCCGGTCGCCGACCGCCGCGGTGAGGGCCGCCCGCTGCTCGGCGTCGAGGAGGTCCCATTTGTTGAGCACGACGACGATGGGGCTGCCGGCAGCGTCGACCCGCTCGGCCAGACGCTGGTCCTGGGCGGTGACGCCCTCCGTCGCGTCGAGGACGAGCAGGGCGGCGTCGGAGCGGTCGATCGCCTGCAAGGCCCGGACCAAGGAGTAGTACTCGGCCCCCTCGTCGATGCGGCTCTTGCGGCGCATCCCGGCGGTGTCCACGAAGCGGATCGGCCCCTCTGGGGTGTCGACGACGGTGTCGATGGCGTCGCGCGTTGTGCCCGGCGCGTCGTGGACGACCGAGCGCTCGTCTCCGATCAGGCGGTTGAACAGCGTCGACTTGCCGACGTTCGGACGGCCGACGATGGCAACGGCGACCACCGCGTCCACCTCGCCGTCACCGTCCGCCGAGCTCTCGTCCTCGTTCCCTTCCGCAGGCGGCGGGAGGTTGGCCACGACGGCGTCGAGGAGGTCGCCGCTCCCCCGCCCGTGCATGGCGCTGACCGGGATGGGGTCGCCCAAGCCCAGGCGGCCGAAGTCCCAGGCGTCGTTCTCGCGGCTGTCGCCGTCGACCTTGTTGGCGACGACCAGCACCGCCGGCGGCCGCTTCCGCTCCCGAAGCGCCCGGCGCAGGACGCCCGCCACCCGGTCGTCCTCCTCGGTGACCCCCACGGTGACGTCGACGACGAGGAGGACCACGTCGGCCTCGGCCACCGCCCGCTCGGCCTGGCGGCTGACCTGGGCGGCCAGGTCGCCCGACCCGGTGGGGACCCACCCGCCGGTGTCGACGACCAGGAAATCGCGGCCCGCCCACTCCGCCTCGAGCGCCTTGCGGTCGCGGGTGACCCCCGGCCGCTCCTCGACGATGGCCTCCCGCCGGCCCACGATTCGGTTGACCAAGGTCGACTTGCCCACGTTGGGCCGCCCCACCACGGCGACCACGGGCAGGTGCGACGTCACCCGCCCAGCGCTCGGCGGAGGGCCACGCCGTCGGTGGCCACGATCTCGACCGGCCGGGGGAGGTCGGCGGGCCGACTGCCGTCGAGGAAGACGCCGTTGGAGAGGCAGACGTCGGGCAGGAGATAGCGGTGGCCCTCGGGCTGGTCGGCCAGCACCCGGGCCAGGTCGGCACCGACCAGCAGGCCGGTGACGCCGATGTTGCCGCCGAAGAAGCGGTTGGCCACCGGGACGACGCGGACGTCGGGGCGGCCGAACCGGGCCACGAGCGGCTGCAACACCCGGGCCCCGTACTCACCGGTGAGTAGGGCCACCGGCCGATCGACGGCCGGCCCGCCGGGTGAGCCGTCGATGAGGGGGGAAGGCTTCGCCCGAGGCGCCCGGTAGCCCTCGGGCCCGGCGCCGTCCACCCACGCGAAGAACCCCGGGCGGGTGCCGACCGCCTCGTCCCCCTCGCCGAACAGCTCCTGCTCGAGGGCCCGGGCCATGCCCACGCCGTCCTCGTGCTGGGGGAAGCCCTCGTAGGCGTCGGCCGCAGGGAACGGGCGCCCGGCGAGGAGGTAGTACTCGTCGGCGGCGAAGGCGAGGCGGCGGCCGAGCACCGACAGGAAGACGCCCTGCCAGTCCTCGACGATGTCAACCACCGCCCCTGCCTCGTCGGCGGTGTGCGTTCGGAGCGAGGCCTCGGTGGACCACCGGCTCACGCCCAAGGGAACGACGCAGGCGGTGGCCAGCTCGGGATAGCCGTCGAGGATGCCGCAGAGCGTGTCGTCGAGAACGGCGCCGTCGTTGACGCCCGGGCACACGACGATCTGGCCGTGGACCTCGATGCCGTGGTCGAGCAGGGCCCGGACCCAACGGAGGCTGCTGGCCCCCCGGCGGTTGCGCAGCATGCGGGAGCGCACCGCCGGGTCGGTGGCGTGGATGCTGACGTTGATCGGCCCGAGCCGCTCGGTGACGACCCGCTCCAGGTCGAGCTCGGTGAACCGCGTGAGCGTCGTGTAGTTCCCGTAGAGGAACGAGAGCCGATAGTCGTCGTCCTTGACGTACAGGCTCTGGCGGAGGCCCGGCGGCAGCTGGTAGATGAAGCAGAACTCGCAGTGGTTGTCGCACGTGCGGACCTGGTCGAACAGCGCTGACGACACCTCCACGCCCAGCGGCTGGCCGTCGCCCTTGTCCACGTCGACGTCGAGGTCGATGCCGCCTCGCCGCACCTCGAGGGCGAGCTCGGCCTGGTCGACGAGAAGCTGCCACTCGATGACGTCGCGCGGCCGCACCCCGTTCAGCGAGACGATCTCGTCGCCCGGCTGTACGCCGGCGTGCTCGGCCGGAGAACCGGGCGCGACAGCGACGACCAGAGGAGCGGGCACCGGTCCAGGATACGACGCAGGCCTCGATAGCCTCGTCGTGTGGTCGATCGGGTGCTGCTCGCCTCGCCCCGCGGCTTCTGCGCCGGCGTCGAGATGGCCATCAAGGCGCTGGCCTGGATGGTTCGCGTCTTCGAGCCGCCCGTGTACTGCTACCACGAGATCGTCCACAACCGCCTCGTCGTCGATCGGTTCCGCCGGCTGGGCGTGGTCTTCGTCGACGACCTGGCCGACGTCCCCCAGGGCGCCCCGCTCATGCTCAGCGCCCACGGCTCCGCTCCCGAGGTGGTGGCCGCCGCCCGGGCCAACGGGGGCGTCGTCATCGACGCCGTCTGCCCCCTCGTCACCAAGGTGCACCACGAGGTCAAGGTGCGGGCGGGCAAGGGCTACTCGATCGTCTACGTGGGCCACGAGGGCCACGACGAGGCGGTGGGCACCATGGCCGTCGCCCCCGAGTCCGTCCACCTGGTGGAGTCTGAAGACGACGTGGCCGGCCTGCCCGAGCCGGACGGACCGGTGGCTCTCCTGGCCCAGACCACGCTGAGCCACCAGGACTGGGCGGGTGTGCTCGAGGCCACCCGGCGGCGCTTCCCCGACCTGTGGATGCCGGGGCGCAGCGACCTCTGCTTCGCCACCACCAACCGCCAGGCCGCTCTCACCGAGATCGCCGTGGCCGCCGATGCCATTGTCGTGATCGGCTCGGCCAACTCCTCGAACACGGTGGCCCTGGAGAAGGTGGCCCGGGCCGCCGGCTGCCCCCGGGTGCACCGTGTCAACAACGCCGACGAGCTGCCGCCCGACCTGTCCGGAGTCGTGGGCGTCACTGCCGGGGCCTCGGCCCCCGAGGAGCTCGTGCGGGAGGTGGTCGAGCGCTTGGCCCCACGCCACGGCGTCGAGCTGGTCTCGGTCACCGACGAGGACGAGTACTTCCCCCCGCCACGGGAGCTGCGGGACCTCATGGCCGCGCTCGACGCGGTGGTGAGCCTCACCCTCGCCGCGCCCCGGGCTCCGGCGTCTCCATTCGCCGACGACCGCCAGCGCGCCGCCAGCGAGGTCCTCGACGCCCTGGCCCGTTGAGGCCGCTGCTCGACGCGACGACGGCCGCACCGACGCGGCGAGCGAGCTCAGGCCACGTGTGCTGCCTGGCCTCGACTCCTGTGCGCCACTCTCGCCGTACGACGCCCGCCGCAGACGGCACACGGGGACAGTCGGTGTCCGCGAGGGCCTCGGTCAGGTGCCGACGTAGGCCGCGAGGTGCTCGCCGGTGAGGGTGGAGCGGGCGGCGACGAGGTCGGCGGGTGTGCCCTCGAAGACGATCCGGCCGCCGTCGTGGCCGGCACCGGGGCCGAG
>DATACM010000258.1:0-3410 GCA_036259055.1 Acidimicrobiales bacterium
CCCTACAAGGTGGTCGTCGACACCGGCGCCCGGCGCCTCACCGCCTACAACGGGGGCTCGCCCGTCCTGGAGGCGCCCGTCGGCATCGGCACGGGGCGGACGCCGACCCCCACCGGCGCCGGCGCCCGCGTCGCAGCGGGCGGCGTCCGCCGACCCCTCCGGCTCGCGGCTGCGCCTGGGCATGGCCCGGCCCGTCGGGTCGCCCTCAACCATCGCCGACGCCACCGGCCCCCGGATCGGCCTCTACAGCGCGCCGGGGGAGTCGCAGCCCGGGCTGGTGCTCAAGAACCCCACCGCCGAGGGCCTGCCCGTCGTCTTCCTGGTGATGGACCGCCAGGGCGACTGGATCGAGGTGCAGCTCTCCCGGCGGCCCCACATGCGCACGGCCTGGGTGCGGGCCGCCGACGTCAGCCTCCGCCAGACTCCCTACAAGGTGGTCGTCGACACCGGCGCCCGGCGCCTCACCGCCTACAACGGGGGCTCGCCCGTCCTGGAGGCGCCCGTCGGCATCGGCACGGGGCGGACGCCGACCCCCACCGGCTACTTCTTCATCGACGGCGTCGTGGCGCTCGCCAACTCGTCCGGGCCGTACGGGAGCCACCAGCTCAGCGTGGCCGCCTTCTCCAACGTGCTCACGAGGTTCGGCGGCGGCAACGGGCAGATCGCCATCCACGGCACCAACCAACCGGCCCTGGTGGGGACACCGGTGAGCAACGGCTGCATCCGGATGACCAACGACGCCATCGCCCGCCTGGCGTCGATGGTCCCCAACGGCACCCCCGTCGAGATCGTTTAGCGCGTTCCGGCTACGGAAAGTCGCGCATTTGGCGCGACTTTCCTGACCCAATGCGCCGAAGGGCTCAGATGATCCAGCGGTGGTCGCGGTACCAGGCGACGGTGCGGGCGATGCTCGGGCCGACGTCGGTCTCCTTGAGCTCGAAGTCCGTGCTCAGCAGGGCGTCGATCGACACCCGGTTGTTCGGGTTCGTCTTCCGCATGAAGCGGAACCGCTGCTCGGTGAAGATGATGTCGTCGGTCATGCCGTCGGCCAGCATCTCCTCGCGGACCTTGGTCCGCTCGTCGTAGGGCAGCCCGCAGTCAGGGTCTTCGGCCAGCTCCACCCCCATCCCGAACTCGGCGCCGATCGCCTCGGCCACCTCGTGGCTCGATGGGTACACCCCCGAAGTCACGTTGAACGCCCGGCCGGCGGCGTCGGGGTGCTCGGCCAGGTGCAGGGTCGCCCCGATCAGGTCGTCGAGGTGCAACATGCGCTGCTCGATCGGCTCTCGGTGGATCTCGACCTGGTCGAGGCCGGCCCGGCGCTCGATGGCCACGTCGAGGATCGCGCTGCCGAGGAGCTTCACCGCTCCGGGCCCGTACACCGACACCGGGCGCAGGATCACCACGGGCAGGCCGGCGTCGGCGGCCTTCCACACCGCCTGCTCGGCGCCCAGCTTGGCCTTGCCGTACCCCCGGCTGGGGTGGGGCTCGACGTCCTCCTTGACCGGCAGTGGGAGCTGCTCCTCCTCGCCGTACACCGCGGTCGTGCTCATGTGGAGGAAGCGCTCGACCTTGGCGTCGGTCGCCGCCTCGACCAGTCGGGTGGTGCCGCCCACGTTCACCCGCTCCATCTCCTCCTCGTCCGAGCGGGAGCTGGACGCCCCGGCCAGGTGGAAGACGTGGGTGACGCCGTCGACCAGCGGCGCCAGGTCGTCGTCGCCGGGCAGGTCGGCCGACCGGTAGTCGGCCTCGGGCGGCAGGTGGTCGGGGCGGGGCCGGCGGCCCGTCGCCCGTACCGTCCAGCCGGCTTCGATCAGCGCCGTCACCAGGTAGCCGCCCACGTACCCCGTGGACCCGGTGACCAGGCCAACTCTGTCGTCCATGGCCGTTACCTTCGCGCACGTGGACGTCTCCATGTACTACAACCCCGCCTGCTCGAACTGCCGGACGGCCGAGGCCATCCTCCGCGAACGGGGGGTCGACGTCGACTACGTCCGCTACCTGGAGAAGGCGCCCAGCCGGGCCGAGCTCGAGCGGGTGCTCGCGCTCCTGGGCACCGACGACCCCCGGGCCATCGTCCGCGAGAAGGAGCCCGTCTATGCCGAGCTGGGGCTGGCGGGCGCCACCCGGGACGAGCTGCTCGACGCCATGGCCCGCCATCCCATCCTCATCCAGCGGCCGATCGTCATCCGAGGCGACCGAGCGGTGGTGGCGCGCCCCCCCGAGCGCCTGCTCGAGCTGCTCGACGAGTAGCGGTTGCTACTCCTTGGCCAGGCGGTCGAGGTGCTCGACGGCGGAGTCGCCCGCCGACTGCACGATCTTGCCCACCACCGGGTTCACGAGGACACCCGTCACCAGGCCGGCGAAGGTGGGCAGCTTCTTGAGGAACCAGCGCTTGACGTACTCCATGGTGTTGAGGTCGGGCTCCTCGGCCTGCACCGCCTCCTCGAGCTCCTCGAGCCGCTCGATGGCGGACTCCTTCTGCTCCGGCGGCGCCTGGGCGGCCAGCTCGGCGCGCAGCTGGGCGAAGAGCTGGTGGAGCTGCTCCCGCTCGGCCTCGGTGACCGGCTCGGGAGCGCCGACCTGGTGGGTCTGGGAGATGTTCTTGCCTACGGCGACCTGACCGGTCACGTTCCCGGTGAACGTGCCGCTGATGTGGTCACCGCCGGTGGTCTGGCTCACGGCTCGGCTCTCCTCTCATAGGGACGGGAGGTTCTTCAGGAGTTCGGAAAGGGCGTAGACGCTCGCTCCCAGCACGTCGGTGTTCACCACGACGGCGACCGGGGGCGCCGACGCCGTGTTGAAGTAGTCGTTCGGGGCGAGCCGGGCGCGGGCGGTATAGGCGCCCGGCGGCACCCGCCCCGGGGCGATCTGCAGCGTGGCCCCGCCGGCGCCGTCGACGGGGAGCGTTCCCAGGTCCAGCACCTGGCCGCCGACGGTGTTGGTGAGGGTGAAGCTCACCGACGCCTTGGTCAGATCGCCGCGGGTCCCCGCCGTCTGGGTGACGAGCGCCCTGGCCATCGCCGGGGCGCCGGGCGTGATGTCGACCAAGGGCTGGAGCCACGTGAGCCTCACCGGGGCCTTGGCCACGGTGATCGGGAAGCTGCCGGAGGCGCACTGGCGGCCACCGCTGGTGCCAGTGACCGTCGGGGTGTACCGGCCCGGAGCGGCCAGCACCGTCCCCGAGATCGTCCCGGTGCCGTCGCGGTTGTCGGTGAGGGAGAGCCCGCCGGGCAGGCCCTGGGCGCCCAACGTCGGGGTCGGGGACCCGCTGGCCGTCGTCGTGAGCCGGAGCGGCGCGCCGTAGAGCACCGACTGGCCGGCAGGGGGCCGGAGCGAGCAGGTCCCGTTCGGAACGGTCGTTGTCGTCGGGGGCACCGTCGTGGTCGGGACGGTGGTCGTCGGGAGCG
>DATACM010000259.1:0-6328 GCA_036259055.1 Acidimicrobiales bacterium
GAAGCGGTAGCGGTAGAGGCGGGCCCGGACGAAGTTCGGCGGCCGGTCGGGGAAGGGGTTGCCGGCCAGGAGACGGAGGGTCGTCGGGTCGTTCTCCAGCAGTCTGGCGAGCAGCGGGATGAGCCACGCCTCTGCGTAGGCCGGCGACAAGGCCGCGAACCACATGAGCCAGTCGAGCCGGAGGTGGTAGGGCGCCACCTGGCGCGGGCGGCGGCGGGTGTCCCCCGGCTTGGCCTTGAACTCGTACTCCTTCCACGTCGTCGCCGCGCCGACGACGGGCTCGTCGGTGCCCTCGACGACCACCTCGTAGCGTTCTCGGGTGATCCGCCCGAAGACGCCGTACGTGTTCACCAACCGGAGCGGATCGAAGCTGGCGTTCATGAGCTGGTGGCGCGACGCCAGGTTGCGGACCGGCCGATAGCTCAGGACGGCGACGGCGAGGGTGACGAGGACGACGGTCACCGTGAACCACGACGGCGGCGTGTGCAGGACGGGAGCGTCGACCGGGACGAAGCGGCCGAGGACGCTGTCGGGGATGCTGACGACGGCGAGGGCGGTGGTGATCAGGTTCAACCAGGCGTAGTTGCCGCTCGCGAAGAGCCAGCACTGGGTGACGACGACGAGCCCCCCGGCGACGGCCGCGATCGGCTGAGGGGCGAACAGGGCCAGGCTCGCCACGAGCTGCACGACGTGGTTGGCCGCCACCTCCACCCTGTGCAGCGGCTTGGGGAGACGGTGGAAGTACCAGCTCAGAGGGTTCGGGATCGGCTGGGTCTCGTGGTGGTAGTCGAGACAGGTCAGGTTCCGCCAGCACCGATCGTGGCGGATCTTGATCAGCCCGGCCCCGAGCTCCAGACGGAGAAGCAGCCAGCGGATGAGCAGGACGACGAGCAGCGGCGGCGCCGTCTCGGCGTTGCCGAGGAAGATGGCGAGGAACCCCGCCTCGAGGAGCAGCGTCTCCCAGCCGAAGCCGTAGAAGGTCTGACCGACGTTGACGAACGAGAGGTACAGCGCCCACATGGCGGCCCACACGAGCATGCAGACGCCGAGGGGTGCCTGCTCGGCTACGCCGGCGACGACCGCGGCGGCGAGAGCCGCGCCTGTCCAGGCGGCGCCGACGGCGAACCGGTCCGAGTAGTGGAGGTGGAAGATGCTCGGCGCCCGCCGGAACGACACCGCACGCAGGAACCGCGGGACCGGAACGAGGCCCCGCTCGCCGAGAAGGGCCTTGAACTGCAGCGCCGTCCCCACGAAGGCGAGCAGGTAGGTGAACCCCAACAGGCGGCCGAACACCAAGCGGGCCACCCAGTAGTCCTCCGCCGAGAACCAACTCATCGTTTCCCCTGGGGCGGTTCCACCTCCTCCCCGCGCGCCGAAAGGGGGCCGTCGTCTCCCCGTCGGTGAGAACGACCGCGGCGGGGTTGCGATTCCCTCCGGCGGCGAGGTCTCGGCCGTCCGGCAGAATGAGGAGATGGGTTTCGTCGACGAGGCGTCGGTCTGCGTCAAGGGGGGCGACGGGGGCGCCGGCGCGGTGTCGTTCCGCCGTGAGGCGCACGTCCCCAAGGGGGGCCCCGACGGCGGCGACGGAGGCAAGGGGGGCGACGTCTGGATCGTCGCCGACCAGGAGATCGCCTCCCTCGCAGCCTTCCGTGACCATCCCCACCGGCGGGCGGCCGACGGTACCCACGGGACGGGGAAGGGCCGCCACGGCTCCGCCGGCGCCGACCTCAGGGTTCCCGTCCCCGAGGGCACGGTCGTCACCGACGGCGACGGCCGGGTGCTGGCCGACCTGGTGGCGGCGGGCGACGCCTGGCTGGCCGCCCGGGGCGGCAGAGGTGGCCGGGGGAACGCCCGGTTCCTGTCGAACCGCCGCCGGGCGCCGTCGTTCGCCGAGCAGGGCGAGGTGGGCGAGGAGCGGTGGCTGCGCCTCGAGCTCAAGCTCATGGCCGACGTGGCCCTGGTGGGCTTCCCCAACGCTGGCAAGAGCACGCTGATCTCCCGCATCTCGGCGGCCAAGCCCAAGATTGCCGACTACCCCTTCACCACCCTGGTGCCGCACCTCGGCGTGGTGCGGGTCGACGATCAGGAGCTGGTGGTGGCCGACATCCCGGGGCTCATCGAGGGGGCGGGGGAGGGGCGGGGCCTGGGGCACCAGTTCCTCCGTCACGTGGAGCGCGCTCGCGCCCTGGTCGTCCTGGTCGACCTCGGCCCCCAACAGGTCACCCCGCCGGCCGACCAGGAGCGGATCCTGCTCGCCGAGCTGGGCCGCTACCGGCCCGAGCTGCTGGAGCGGCCCCGGCTCACCGTGGGCACCAAGGCCGACATCGCCGTGGCCGACGGGCCCGGCGACCTGCGCGTGTCGGCCGTCACCGGGGAAGGGGTCCCCGAGCTCCTCCGCCGCTTGGCGGCGATGGTGGCCGAGGCCCGCTCCACGCGTCCCGAGCCGGAGGCCTTCGTCGTCCACCGCCCCGAGCCCGAGGGCGTCCGGGTGGAGCGGGCGCCCGACGGCGCCCTCCTCGTCCGCGGGTCACCGGCGGAGCGGGCGGTGGCGGTGAGCGACCTCACCGACGACCAGGCCCTCGCCTACGTGCACGAGCGGCTCCGCCGGCTGGGCGTCGACCGGGCCCTCGCCCGCTCGGGGGCACGTGAGGGCGACGTCGTCCGCATCGGTGAGCTCACCTTCGAGTACCAGCCCGACGCCGTCGCCGCCGACGATCGCCGCCGCCGCCCGGGGAAGCGGGGCCGGCGCTGATCGTCGTCGTCAAGGTCGGCACCTCGTCGATCACCGACGAGCGCGGTGAGATCGCCCACCCCGCCGTCGGCAAGCTGTGCGCCGAGGTGGCCGACCTCCGAGGCGGCGGCCACCGGGTCGTCGTGGTCAGCTCCGGCGCCATCGCCGCCGGCCTGCCCGCCCTCGGGCTGGCCGGGGCGGCGACCGCCGACGTGGCGACCCTGCAGGCGGCCTCGGCCGTCGGCCAGAGCCGGCTCATGCGGGTGTACGACGAGCTCCTCGGCCAACGGGCCCTCGTCGGCGGCCAGGTGCTCCTGGCCCCGCTCGACTTCGTCCACCGCTCCCAGTACCTCCACGCCCGCTCGACGCTCGGGCGGCTGCTCGAGCTGGGCGTGGTGCCGGTGGTCAACGAGAACGACGCGGTGGCCGACGACGAGATCCGGTTCGGGGACAACGACCGCCTCGCCGCCCTGGTGGCCAACCTGGTGGCCGCCGACGTGCTCGTCCTCCTCACCGACGCCCCCGGCGTGCTCGACCGCGATCCCCGGCTGCGGGGCGAAGGGTCGCTGATCGAGGAGATCGTCGAGGTGGACTCCGTCCTCGGCAACGTCGCCGGAGGCCCGGGCTCCTGGCGGGGGAGCGGAGGGATGGCGTCCAAGCTGGCCGCCGCCAAGATGGCGGCCTGGTCGGGCGTGCGGGTGGTCATCGCCGGCGCCCACCGCCCGGGCGTGCTGGAGGGGGCGGTGAACGGGACGCCCGGCGTGGGAACGGTGGTGCCTGCCCGTCCCCGCCGGCTGCCCGCCCGCAAGCTCTGGATCGCCTTCGCGGTGGGGAAGTCGGGCACGATCGTCGTCGACGAGGGGGCCCGCCGGGCGCTGGAGGACCGCCACTCGTCCCTGCTGCCCGCCGGCGTCGTCGACGTGGTGGGGTCGTTCGACGCCGACGACGCGGTCGAGATCTGCGACACCGGGGGCCGGGTCTTCGCCAAGGGCTTGAGCCAGGTGGCCGCCAAGGTCCTCCGCGAGGTCGCCGGCCGGCGCACCGCCGAGCTGCCCGAGGGGCTGCCCCACGAGGTCGTCCACCGCGACGACCTGGTGACGCTCCCCTGATCGTCCGACCCGCTGAACCGACTAATCTGGAGAAATCGCCCATAACCCTCTAACGTCTCGGCGCCGGCGGCTCAACCTTCGGGCGCCGGATGCCGAAACGAGGACGATGCTCCCGGCTCGCCGGCGTCCCGCCGTCCTCGTCGTCGTCGCCGCTCTGGTCGCCGCCGGGTCGGCGCTGATCACCGGCGCCACCGGTGCCGCCGCCGTCCCGCCCGACGATCCTCCACGGGGGGTCGTCCACGCCGGCCTCCGCAACGACGGGCCGGGCGGTCCCTGCAAGGGCGCTTTCACCCTCGACAACCGCGGCAAGGGCCCGGCTCGCTGCTTCCACGGGCCCGACCCCGCCCCACCGGGCGTCGACGTGCGGGTGTCCCAGGCGCCTCGCGCCGCCACGCCCGAGAGCGGCGCGGCCACCGCCGCCGCTCCTGGGGCGGTGCAGTGCTACGGCGACGGCACCACCGGCCCACGGGTGCAGTTGATCTACGCCCGGGCCGCCGACCGGCCGGACCGCTACGCCACCTACCTCGCCACCTTCCGCCAGATCGCCGCCCAGGTCGACGATGTCTTCGTGCAGAGCGCGCTCGAGACCGGCGGCGTCCGCCACGTGCGCTACGTCACCGACAGCTCGTGTGTCCTCAGCGTGGCCAACGTCGTCCTGTCGACCACTGGCGACGACAACATCGCCAACACCGCCAACGAGCTCGAGGCCCGAGGCTTCAACCGCACCGACCGGAAGTACCTGGTGTGGATGGACGCCAACGTTTACTGCGGCATCGCCGAGATCTGGCCCGACGACCGGCCCACCGCCGACAACTACAACAACGGTCGGGCGGGTGTCCCGGGCATGGTCGCCCGGGTCGACAGCGGGTGCTGGGGCCTGTCGGGGACGAACCTCGTCGAGGCCCACGAGCTCATGCACAACCTGGGGGGCGTGCAGAGCACGGCGCCCCACGGCACGGCGTACAACCACTGCACCGACGAGTACGACCGCATGTGCTACCCGGACGGCACCGGTGAGCCGGTCTCGGTGGTGTGCCCGTCGTCCACCCGGGAGGCCCTGTTCGACTGCAACCACGAGGACTACTTCAGCACCGCCCGGCCGCCGACCGGGAGCTACCTCGCCACCCACTGGAACGCCGCCGACAGCGCCTTCCTGGCCTCCTCGGGGGTCGTCTCGGCGTGGGGCTACAACGGGCTGGGCGCGCTGGGCGACGGCACGGCGACCACCCGATCGGTCCCCCAGCCGGTGGCGGGGCCCACCGACGCGGTGGCGATCGCCACCGGCGCCTTCCACTCCCTCGCCGTCAAGGCCGACGGCACCGTCTGGGCCTGGGGTGCCAACATGTACGGCCAGCTCGGCGACGGCACGGCCACCAACCGCCTCACCCCGGTGCGGGTCGCGGGCCTGGGCGGGGTGGTCGCGGTGGCGGCGGGCGCATATCACAGCCTGGCGGTCCGTTCCGACGGCACGGTGTGGGCGTGGGGTTGGAACGGCTGGGGCCCGCTCGGCGATGGCACGGTCACGAACCGGTTCGTCCCGGTGCGGGTCGCCAACCTCACGGGCGTGGTGGCGGTGGGGGCGGGCACTTACCACAGCCTTGCCGTGCGATCGGACGGGAGCGCTTGGGCCTGGGGCTGGAACGCGACCGCCCAGCTCGGCGACGGCACCGGCGTCGACCGCCTGACGCCGGTGCGGGTGTCGGGGCTCAGCGGCGTGAAGGCGGTGACGGGCGGCTTCTACCACAGCCTGGCGCTCCGCTCGAACGGCACCGTGGCGGCGTGGGGTTGGAACGGCTGGGGACAGCTCGGCGACGGGACATCGACGGACCGGCTCGTGCCGGTCACGGTCCCAGGGCTCACGAACGTGGCCCGAGTGGCCGCCGGCTTCTACCACAGCCTCGCTGTCACCGCGACGGGGACCGCCCTGGCGTGGGGCTGGAACGGCTACGGGCAGCTGGGTGACGGGACGACGACCAATCGTCTCACCGCCGTGGCCGTGACCGGGATGCCGGCGGCGGCCGGCGCGTTGGCCGCCGGCGCGTACCACAGCGTGGCCAGCACCGACCGGGGTGCTTTCGCCTGGGGCTGGAACTCCTTCGGCCAGCTGGGCGACGGGACGACCGTCGACCGCCGTCAGGCCACACCGGTCGCGGGCGCCCCGGCGGCCTCGAGGGTCGCCGGCGGCGCCATGCACACCGTCAGCGGCTGAACCTCGGTGCGGCGGTCAGCTGGCGGCGGGCGCAGACCCTGAGGCTTGGTCCTCTCCGCCGCCACCGGGGCCGATGCCGAGCTGGGCCTTGATCTGGGCCAGCTTGGCCTGGGCCTCGGTATTCACCTGGGCCTGCTCCACCTCGAGCATCCGGGCCTCGACCGACTGCCCGGTGAGCTCGACCGCCCCGAGGGCCTTGGCGTAGCGGGACTCGATCTTCTCCCGGACCTCCTCGAAGGTGGGCACGTCCTGGCCGACGGTCTCGTTGAGGGCGGCCAT
>DATACM010000260.1:0-2484 GCA_036259055.1 Acidimicrobiales bacterium
CGCTACGCGGTCCGCGACGGCATCCCCAACATGCTCATCGAGGACGCCGAGACCGTCTCCGAGGAGGAGCACGCCCGCGTCATGGCCAAGATCGAGGCGGAGGGCATCGCCCCCACATTCGAGGCGTGAGCCGATGATCGGCGCCGACGCGCCCCTCGACAGCCAGGGAATGCTCGAAGCGGCGTCGACCCTGCCCGAGCAGGTCGCCACCGCCCTCGCCCTCGAGCGGGGCTATGACAGCCTGCCCGACCGGGACGACGTCGAGAACGTCGTCGTCCTGGGCATGGGGGGCAGCGGCACCGCCGGCGAGGTGCTCATGGCCACCGCCGGCCCGTTCCTCCCCGTGCCCGTGCTCGTCTTCAAGAGCTACCACGTCCCCGCCTTCGTGGGAGAGGGATCCCTGGTGTTCGCCCTGTCGTTCTCGGGCGACACCGAGGAGACGGTGGAGGCGGTCACCGAGGCCGCCCTCCAGGGCGCCCGCGTCGTCGCCGTCACTGCCGGCGGAGAGCTGGCCCGGCTGGCCCGGTCGTGGGGCGTCCCCCTCATCGACGTGCCGCTCTCGATCCCCCAGCCCCGAGCGGCCATCGGCGCCCTCGCAGTGCCGCCGATGCTGGTGCTGGAGGACATCGGGCTGTTCCCCGGGGCCAGCCACTGGGTCGAGGCGGCGATCGAGCAGCTGGCGGCGCGGCGGAACGAGCTGGTCCGTCCGGGCAGCCTGGCCCACGAGCTGGCCCGGCGCATCGGCCGCACCATCCCCTTGATCCACGGGGGAGGCGGCCTGGGCGCGGTCGCCGCCCAGCGCTGGAAGAACCAGATGAACGAGAACGCCAAGGTCCCCTCGTTCTTCAACGCCCACCCGGAGCTGTGCCACAACGAGATCGCCGGGTGGGGCCAGCACGGCGACCTGACCCGCCAGGCCATGACGCTCGTGAACCTGCGCCACGACTTCGAGCACCCCCAGGTGATGCACCGCTTCGAGCTCGCCCGCCGCCTCCTCGAGGAGGTCATGGCGGGGGTCGAGGAGGTGTGGGCGGCGGGCGACGGCGAGCTGGCCCAGCTCCTCGACCTGGTCATGGTGGGCGACTTCACCTCGATCTACCTGGCCCTCGAGTCGGGCGTCGACCCGGGGCCCATCCCCGCCATCGACCACATCAAGCACGAGTTGGCGACGTCCGCCGGCGAGCGGCCCGAGCCCGTGGACCCAGAAGGAGCGACGCTGGCATGACCGAACGTCTGCACTACGACATCGCCGACCCTTTCCTCGCCGAGCTCGGCCGCCAGCGCATCGCCTGGGCCGACCGGCACATGCCGGTGCTGGCCAGCATCCGCGAGCGCTTCGCCAAGGAGCGGCCGCTCGAGGGCGTGACGATGGGCGCCTGCCTGCACATCACGACGGAGACGGCGAACCTGCTGCGCACCCTCAAGGCCGGCGGGGCCCGGGTGGTGGCGTGCGCGTCCAACCCGCTGTCGACCCAGGACGACGTCGCCGCCTCGCTGGCGCTCGACGAGGAGATCGACACGTACGCCCGCAAGGGCGAGGACACCGAGACCTACTTCCGCCACATCGACGCCGTCCTCGACGAGCACCCCCAGGTGACCATGGACGACGGCTGCGACCTGGTGTCGCGGCTCCACCTCGAGCGGTCGGAGCAGGTGGGCGAGTTGCTGGCCGGCACCGAGGAGACCACCACCGGCGTCATCCGCCTCCGGGCCATGGAGGCCGACGGGGCCCTGCGCTACCCGATCGTGGCGGTGAACGACGCCGACACCAAGCACATGTTCGACAACCGCTACGGCACCGGGCAGTCGACCCTCGACGGCATCATCCGGGCCACCAACGTGCTGCTGGCGGGCAAGGTCATGGTGGTGGCGGGCTACGGCTACTGCGGCAAGGGGGTGGCCAGCCGGGCCCGGGGCATGGGCGCCCAGGTGGTGATCTGCGAGGTCGACCCGCTGCGGGCCCTGGAGGCGGTGATGGACGGCTTCCGGGTGCTGCCCATGGGCGCCGCCGCCCGCGAGGGTGACATCTTCGTCACCGTCACCGGCGACCGCGACGTCCTGCGAGCCGAGCACTTCGAGGTCATGAAGGACGGCGCCATCCTCGCCAACTCGGGCCACTTCGACATCGAGATCGACCTGACCGAGCTGTCCCGCCTGGCCGGCCCCGACGGCCGCCGGGAGGTGCGCCCGTTCGTCGAGGAGTTCGTCGTCACCGGGGGCAGCGGCGACCGGCGCATCCTCGTCGTCGCCCAGGGTCGTCTGGTCAACCTGGGGGCGGCCGAGGGCCACCCGGCGGCGGTCATGGACATGAGCTTCGCCAACCAGGCCCTGTGCGCCGAGTGGATCCTGGCCAACCGGGGCAGTCTGGAGCCACGCGTGTACGACGTCCCCCCCGACATCGACCGGGAGATCGCCCGCCTCAAGCTCGACACCATGGGCGTGGAGATCGACACCCTGACCCCCGCCCAGGCCGAGTACCTGTCC
>DATACM010000261.1:0-6942 GCA_036259055.1 Acidimicrobiales bacterium
TCGGCCGTGCCTTCGATCACCAGGTCGAACTCGTGGGCCGAGACGCTCAAGCTGCACCGCGGATCACGTGCGACGTTCTTCGCCTTCCGCGTCGGATCGCCGGTCTGGAACCAGAACGCGCCGTCGACCCAGATGGCGCCTACTGCGGTCACGTGTGGCGATCCGTCTGGGTTGACCGTCGCGAGCCAGGTCGTGAACCGGTTCGGGCCGCCGCTGTCCGGAGCCTGTGCGAAGCCACCGTCGAGGACCTCCGTGATCGACGCCCAGTCCTGGACGGGTGCTGCGTCGTGGTCTTCCAGGTTTTTCGCTCTCATGTCTTGGTAGACGCCGGGCGGACCCGAAACGCATCGGTCCGGCCGGACCCCGCTCGTGGCTCCACGATCGCACCGGCAGGAAAGTCCCGTGGCAGGCATCGAGGGTGCGCCGGACGCCGGTCAGCAGCCAGAACAGGTCGCCCCACTGGTCATGAACCGCCCGGGTCATCACGCGTCTTCGCCCGGACGGCGGACCGTGGACCCGCGGCTTTGCTCTACGCCGAGCCGGTCCCGGTCGCCCGGATCGGGCATTGGCTGAGTCGACCGGGGCCGGTTCGAGCCAGTCTCGTAGGCGAACATCACGGCGTGGACACGGTCGCGAAGGTCAAGCTTCATCAGGATCCGTTTCACATGCGTCCGGATGGTCGATTCCTCGACCACGAGTTCTGCGGCGATCTCGCGGTTCGACAAGCCGCGGGCGATCAGTCCGAGGACCTCCCGCTCCCGCCGGGTCAGGCGTTCGAGCTTGGCCTGATCGGTCAGCTCGGGAATCGGCTGTTGGGCCATGCGGTCGATCACCCGGCGGGTGACGGAGGGCGAAAGGAGCGAGTCGCCGGCGGCGATCGTGTGGACGGCCGCGATCAGTTCCTCGGGTCGTGTGCGCTTGAGCAGGAAGCCGGACGCGCCGGCGCGCAAGGCGCCGAAGACGTAGTCGTCCTGCTCGAAGGTAGTGAGAACCAGGACGCGTGCTCCGGGCGCCGCCCGGGACAACTCACGCGTCGCCGCGATCCCGTCGACGTCGGGCATGCGAACGTCCATCAGCACGACGTCGGGCGCAAGCAGACAGGCACGCTCGACCGCTTGGCGCCCGGTGGACGCCTGCCCCACGATCTCGATCTCAGGGTCGTTGGAGAGCAGCTCCACGAGCCCGGCCCGCATCAGGTCGTCGTCGTCGGCGATCAACACCCTCGTCACACGCCGCCCCGGTAGGGAATCCGGGCGCGGACCCGAAAGCCACCGTTGACGCGGCCGGCTTCGAAGTCGCCGCCGAGGGCGCTCACCCGCTCGCGCATCCCGATCAACCCGTGGCCCCCGCCAGAGCGCGGCGAAGGTCGGGTGGGCACGGAGTTGGTGACTGTCAGCTCGACCGCGGCGTCGTCGAATGCCAGTTGCACTCGGGCGTTGCCGGCTCCGTGCCGGGCGGCGTTCGTGAGCGCTTCCTGGAGGACCCGGAAGGCGGCCTGGTCGGCGGCGCCAAGAAGTGCTCTGGGCGCGCCCGACGCGTCGAGCATCACGTCCAGACCAGCCGCCACATGCTGCGCCACCAGGGTGTCGAGGGACGCCAGCCCGGGCGGAGCCTCGACGCCGTCGTTGGCCGAGGCGTCCTCGCGAAGGAAACCGACGATGCGGTCGATCTCCTCGGCCGTCTGCCGGGCCAGCTCCTCGATCGCCTCCAGCGCGGTGAGTGAGCGGGCGGGATCCTGCTGATGGCGGAGGCGGGCAGCGCCGGCGCGCACGGCGATGACGTTGATGGCATGGGCGGCCGAGTCGTGAAGGTCCCGAGCGATGCGGGCGCGTTCCTCGGCGACGGCGAGCATGCGTTCCTGCTCGGCCTCGTGTTCGGCGCGCCGGACCCGTGCGCTGAGCTGGGCGATGCGCTCGTGGCGCAAGCGGGACCGCTCCCCCCCGAACCAGGCGACCGCCCAAGCCAGACCGCTATGGAGCAGCGCGGACGCCGGAAAGCTCCCTCGCGCCGCCGCGCTCACCACCAGGTAGGCGACGACCAGCCCCACGACGATGACGGTGACGGACCGCGTCCAGGCGACGCGCTCGCCGCGGCTCGCGGCGAGGAGGTAGAGGGCAGCTACCGAGCCGAGCGCCAGGTCGAGGGGGTAGTCGAGCGCCGCAAGCAGCACGCTCGCCCCCGTCGTCATCGCGAACACGCCGAGCGGGAAGCGCCGCCAGGCGACGAGTGGCACTGCCGAGCAGGCCGCGAGCACCACACCCATCGCGTCGAGATCTCGGAGGGAATGGCCTGACGCCACCACACGACGGTCCGGGCGCAGCGCGTCGATACCGCCGTGTGAGAGCAGCGCCAGCGAGCCGCCAAGCGCCGCCGCCGCGACGCCGACGTCGAAGAGCGCTTGCGACCTCGACCGAGCGGGGGGCCGTCCGGGCACGGTGAGCGTCGTTGACACCAACGCCGAGGCTAACTGCGAGGTCCCCCGAGAAGCGTCCCCCCGTCGGGTGATCCGCGTCCACGAAATGACGACGGCGAAGTTCGCCCTCCGGGGTGTTTCGCCTCGGTTCACCATCCCCCTCTACTGGCGCCATGGGTCGTTCACGAGAAGGGAATGGGCATGACTGAGCCGTCCGCCTCCCGCGAACCGGGCGACTACCCCGCCGAGCCGAGGGCCAGAACCGGCCGTTGGTTGAAGGTGGTCGGCATCGTCCTGGCCCTCCTGCTCCTCCTCATCCTGGCCATCATGGTCATGGGCGGCGGGGGCGGGCACGGTCCCGGACGGCACCGGTCCGGGGGCTCCGGTGGCCAGAGCCCGGGCATCACTGCCGCCGTAGCGGGTAGCCGGTGGGGTGAACTACCGCCCGAGGGGGGCTACCGATGACGGGGGAACCCCGCCTAGGGGCCATCCGAACGGCAATCGAGGTCAGGGACGTCGTCAAGACGTACCCCCTGGGCGGGCGCGAGGTGGTCGCCCTCGACCACGTCACCCTGGACATCGCCGAAGGCGAGTTCGTGGCGATCGTCGGTCGGTCGGGCAGCGGCAAGACCACACTGCTGAACCTGCTTGCCGGCATCGATCGGCCGACCTCGGGCAAGGTGCGCGCCGCCGGCGCCGATCTCGGCTCGTTGTCGGAGTCGGGCCTGGCCGCCTGGCGGGGGCGCAACGTCGGACTGGTGTTCCAGTTCTTCCAGCTGTTGCCGACGCTGACCGTCGTCGAGAACGTGATGCTGCCCATGGACTTCGCCAAGCAGATCCCGGTCGCCGAGCGCCGGGACCGGGCGCAGCGCCTGCTGGAGCGAGTGGGGGTGAGCGACCAAGCCGAGAAGCTGCCGGCCACACTGTCCGGCGGCCAGCAGCAGCGGGCGGCCATCGCCCGGGCGCTCGCCAACGATCCACCCCTCGTCTTGGCCGATGAGCCCACCGGCAACCTCGACTCCGTCACCGCCGACGCCGTCTTGGAGTTGTTCGCCGACTTGAATGCCGACGGGCGGACCATCGTCGTGGTCACCCACGAACGAGACATCAGGAGGATCGCCGGTCGGGAGGTGACCCTTGCCGATGGGCGCATCGTCCCCGACCGCGACCGCGGGGCAGGGGTGACCGCGTGAGGAGCCTGCTGACCACCAAGTTGCGCCGGGACCTGCGGGCGATCCGGTCCCGGCTGCTGCTCATGGTCCTCGCGGTCGCGGTGAGCCTCACCGGGTTCGGCGCCGTGCTCTTCGCCTGGACGGCGAGCGGAAGGGAGACGCGGGCCGCGTACCTGAGCACCGAGCCGGCGTCGGCAACCATCCTGTTCGACCAGGCCGTCGACACGGAGCAGATGGCAGCGATCGAGGCCGAGACGCGCCAGCGGCCAGGCGTTGTCCAAGCGACGGGGCGCACCCAGTTCACGACCGAGGTCGAGGTCAACGGGCAGCCGCGCGCAGTCCCCCTCCAGGTATTCCTGGCAGCGCCGGACGACGAGATGCGAATGGCCAAGTTCTTCATGAGCCGGCGCAGCTGGCCACCCTCGGCAGAGGAGATCTTCGTCGGACGGGACTCGCTCCCCCTCCTCGGCGTCGCCGTTGGCGACAGCGTGACCATCGAGACACCCACCGGCGAGGCGGTGGCGTTGCGGGTCGCCGACACCGTGTACGACCCGAGCCTGTCGCCGTCCCCGCAGGAACAGACCGGGCATGGCTACCTGTCGACGGCGTCCCTGGCCGCGACGGGCAAGCGGGCCCTTCTCGACCAGTTGAAGCTCCAGGTCGGCGGCCCCGGAACGGCGACACCTACTCGCGACCGCCAGCGCGTGGTGTCCGTCGCCAGTGCCGTCGGCGCCTGGCTCCAGAGCGAGCGCGGTCTGGCGATCCGTGAGATCCAGGTTCCGAGGCCCCATGCGCACCCTCACCAGTGGCAAGCCGACGCGCTGCTTGTCTCGCTGCTCGCCGGCGGCGCAGCCGCCCTCCTGCTCTCCGCCATCCTCGTGGCGAACATGCTCAACAACGTGTTCACCCAGCAGACCCCTCAGATCGGCATCATGAAGGCCATCGGCGCCGGATCCGGCCGCATCGGGCGCTACTACCTGGCGATGACGCTGCTCGTGGCGGCGGTGGCGACGTTGCTTGCCCTGGCGCCAGCGGTGATGCTCGGGCGGTTGGCGGTGGGGACCTTCCTGGGATTCCTGGGAATCGAGCCCGCCAGTCTCGCTGCTCCCTGGTGGACCTATCTCGTCGTCGCGGCGATCGGCCTAGGGCTGCCGCCTCTGATGGCGCTGACGCCACTAGTCAAGGCCAGCCGCACCACGGTGCGGGCTGCCATCGACCACTACGGGCTCGGCTCGAACGCCAGCGCCGCCACCGGTCTCCTGGCCCGGTTGAGTCGCTTTCGCCGCCTCGATCGCGGTCTGTTGATGGCGCTACGCAACACCATGCGCCGGCCGGCCCGGTTTGTGCTCTCGGTCGGCCTCCTGGCCTCAGCGGGCACCGTTTTCGTCGCAGGGATGTCCCTGAGCACGAGCGTGCAAGCGATCACCGACGAAGAGCAGCAGCGGCGCAACTGGGACGTCGACGTGCAGCTCGCCAGTCCGGCCATGCTCAGCCAGGTCAGTTCGATCGTAGATCAGGTACCTGAGGTCACCGGGGCGGAGGGCTTCAACGTCGCCCCGGCCGGTGTCGCCGGTCCCGGCCAGCTTCCCGTCACCCGCACCTACCCCGACCAGGGGCACGGCCGCGTCTCGGTGACGGCCATCCCAGCGGAGACGACGACCTTCGAACCGCCCAGGCTGCTGGAGGGACGGTGGCTGAGCCCGGGCGAGACCGGGGCGGTCGTGCTCAATCAGATAGTTCGGAAGAACACGGTCCCCACGGTGCGCACCGGCGAGAGCGTGCAACTCATCGTCAGCGGGAGGACCACCAAGTGGCGGGTCGTCGGCCTCGCCGAGGAGAGAGAAGGCGGCCATGGGGGCGTGTACACCACGGCCGAGGGTCTTGCCGCCGCGATGGGGCAGCCCCAGCGGGTGAACCAGCTGCGCATCGCCACGGCCAGCCATGACGAGCAGACACGGCAATGGGTTGCCGAGGCTGTGAAGACCGCCCTCAGCGACGCAGGTATCGAGGTGAGGTCCTCCGCTTCAGTCAGCCGCCGTGAGGCCATCTCCTCGGGCCATCTCGGCCCGGTAATCCTGATCCTGCTCGGGATCGCCCTTCCCCTGGGGGTCCTCGGCGCGATCGGCCTAGCCTCGACGATGGGCGCCAACATCCTCGACCGGACCCGCGAGTTCGGTGTCATGCACGCCATCGGCGCGCTCCCCAAGACGGTTCGGCGCATCGTCGTCGCCGAGGGCGTGTTCCTGGGCCTGACCAGCTTCGTGGTGGCGGTGGTCCCCGCGCTCGGCCTCACCGCAGTGCTGGGCGACGGATTGGGGAACCTCTTCTTCTCGGCGCCGCTGCCGTTCCGGGTGTCGATGCCCGCGGTCGCCATCTGGCTGGGGCTGGTCGTCCTCGGTGCCGCCCTCGCCACCGACGCCGCAGCAACCCGCGCCTCCCGCATCACCGTCCGGGAAGCGCTCGCCTACCTCTGACAAAGGGCCGTCGACGGCCGGCCCCGCCCGGCCATCGCGTCCTGGACCTCGGGTGCGGCAACGCGTACCTCACACGCCGCGCCGCCCCACGTTGTCGACCCGGCTCTCCCGCGCCTGTCAGGTGGCGTAGTGGTAGTTCGGCGGCAGCAGATCGTAGAAGACGCCGTGGGGCCGGCCTCCGCCCGGGTACGGGTAATGATCGACGGCCCGGAGGGTCGTGTTGTCGATCACGGCCACCCCGGCCGCATCCCCGTCGCCCTCGGTTGCCACGAAGGTGTGTCGCCCGCTGCGGGAGAGCCACTGGTGCCCAGTGGTCGTCCCAGGGACGGGCACTCTGGTGACCTGCAGCGCCCGGGTGTTCAGCCTGACGAACGACACCTGTGCGGGTGTGCCGGCCCGGAGCGCAACAACCAGGGTGCGCTGGTCGGGGGTGAGCTGCATCGTGTCCGGCTGGCGGCCGACGTTCGCCTCCCGCCCGGTCAGGCGCGGCGCGGTGAGGTCGACCTCTTTCACCTTGTCCTCGTTGCGAACGGTGACGTACGCCGTCCGGCCGTCGGGCATGACCAGGATCTCGCTGGGGCGCTCGCCCACCGGGAGGTTCCACAGCAGCTCGCCGGTCGTGGCGTCGATTGCCGCGATGTCGTTGGTGACCTCGTTGGTGGCGTAGATCCTCCGGCCGTCCGGACTGGGCCACACGGCGTGCGTGCGCGCTCCCGCATTGGGGCTGGCGGTGAAGGTGGCGACCTTCGTATCAGTCGCGGTGTCGATGACCCCGACGGTGTTCGATCCGAACTCGGCGACGTACACGCGGTCTCCCCGCACGCTCGCCATCATGTGGTGTGGCCTCGGCCCTACGGGAATGACCGTTAGCCGGGAACGGGTG